>DASPLM010000231.1:0-4273 GCA_035627575.1 Caulobacteraceae bacterium
CGCCCGCACCTGCCGCTCTACGCCGACGCGGCGGTGAAGGCTGGCTGGCGCGCCTTCGTGGTCGACAGCTACGCCGCCCGCGGCTGGGACCGGTCCTTCGGCATCGCCTTCGTCTGCACGGGCATGCGCTTCCAGGGCTACAAGCGCGCCGGCGACGTGCTGGGCGCGACCTGGGGCGTGTCGCAGCGTCCCGACGTCGACGCCGACAGCGTGGTGCTCGCGGGCTGGAGCCACGGCTCCTGGTCGATCATGGACCTGATGACCATGGGCCTGCTGGAGCCCGGGGAGGCGGGGCTGGCGGACCCGTCGCCGACCGTCCTCGACGGCGTCAAGGGCCTGTTCCTGGCCTATCCCTACGGTGGGCCGCCGGCGCTGAGCCGCACCCGGCCGTGGGTGCGCGCGCCGCGGACGCTGGGGGTGATCTCCCGGCACGATCACATCACCCCGGCCGGCACCGCCGCACGTCTCTACGAGAAATGCCGCGCCGTGGGCGCCGACGTCGAGGTCTGGACCGTCGACGGGACCCACGCCTTCGACGAGCCCACCGGGGTCCCGCCCATGCGACACGACCCACTCCTGGCCGCCGAGAGCGTGCGCCGCTTCAGGGCCTTCCTGGAGGCGACGCCGGGCGCAGCCCGGGAAGCGGCGGCTTAGCGGCCGCCCAGGACGCCCGAGGTCGGCGGCCCTGAGGCCGTTCGGCCCCTGCGCGGGTCCGAGCCCCGACCTGGCGGCTGACGGAATTGCCCCCGGACGGCTCATTTCCCGCGTTCACGTCACGGACCGCATCCGGATTGGATGGACCTTGCCTTCGTCCGCGGGGCCCGTTGATCAAGATCGTGGATCAAGATCAGTACGCCCCCGCGCGCACCCGTTGGGCCGGGCTGGGCGAGGGTTCCAGCGCGCCGCGGCGGTAGACGAGAGCCTCGGCGATGTGGCGGCGCAGGACGCCGGTCGAGCCTTCCAGGTCGGCGATGGTGCGGGCCAGCCGCAAGGTGCGGGTCCAGCCTCGCGCGGTCAGGCCGCCCAGTTCGCCTGCCCGGGTCAACAGCGCCCGGCCGGCCTCGTCCGGCGCGGCCACCACGTCCAGGGCCGCGCCCGAGGCGGTGGCGTTCAGCCCCGCCTCCTCCGGCAGGCTGGCCTCGGCGGCGCGCTCCCGCTGCAGTTCGCGCGCCGTCGCGACACGGGCGGCCGCCTCGGCGGTGCCTTCGCTGGGCGGGGGCAGGGCCATGTCGGCCGCGGTGACCGGCGGGACCTCCACCTGCAGGTCGATACGATCGAACAGCGGACCGGAGATGCGGCCCTGGTAGTCGATCTGGCAGCGCGGAGCCTTGCCGCAGGCGCCGCGGCCCTGGCCGCCCAGGCCGCAGCGGCAGGGGTTCATGGCCGCCACCAGCTGCACCCGCGCCGGGTAGCGCACGTGGTGGTTGGCGCGGGCGACGATGACCTCGCCCGTCTCCAGCGGCTGGCGCAGGCTGTCCAGGACCTGGGGCGGGAACTCGGGCAGCTCGTCCAGGAACAGCACCCCGTTGTGCGCCAGCGAGACCTCGCCAGGCTTGGCCCGCGTGCCGCCGCCGACCAGGGCGGCCATGCTGGCCGAGTGGTGCGGCGCGCGGAACGGCCGCGCCCGGGTCAGTTCGCCCTTGGCGATGAGGCCGGCCATGGACCAGACCATGGAGGTCTCGAGCAGTTCCTTCGTCGAGAGCGGCGGCAGCAGGCCGGGCAGGCGCTGCGCCAGCATCGACTTTCCCGAGCCGGGCGGGCCGATGAAGCAGAGGTTGTGGCCGCCGGCCGCGGCGATCTCCAGCGCCCGCTTGGCCTGCTCCTGGCCCTTCACCTCGCGCAGGTCCATCGACTGCGGCCCGGCGCTGACCGGTCCGGGCTCGGGCGGGCCCATCACCTGCACCCCGCGGAAGTGGTTGACCAGCGAGATCAGCGAGCGGGGCGCCAGGATGGGGATATCCCCGGCCCAGGCTGACTCGGGCCCGTTGGCCTCGGGGCAGATCAGGCCCAGCCCCATGCTGGACGCGGCCACCGCGCCGGGCAGGCATCCGGCCACGGGCGCGATCGTGCCGTCGAAGCGCAGTTCGCCCATGGCCATCCAGCCGTTCAGCGCGTCCTGCGGGATCACGCCCATGGCGGCCATGACGGCCAGGGCGACCGGCAGGTCGTAGTGGCTGCCCTCCTTCGGCAGGTCGGCCGGGGCCAGGTTGGCGACGATGCGCGTCGCCGGGAGCGACAGGCCGAGCCCCGTGAAGGCCCCGCGCACCCGCTCCCGGCTCTCGGCCACCGCCTTGTCGGCTAAGCCGACGATGTGGAAGGCGGGGTTGGAGTGGGTCCACGCCACCTCCACGTCGACGCGCCGCGCCTCCACGCCCTCGAACGCCACCGTCACCACCTGACCCGGCATGGCCCGCCCCTCCAGAACCTGCCGACAGCCAAGCAGAACGGCGTTCGCCGGTCAAGAACGAACAGGGAACAGCAGCCTTGCTCGCGGCCAGACGGCTTCACCATTGACCACAGCTAATGGTTGTAAGACAGTAAGCATCGAGTAGCTGGCGGGGCGTCGGTTCGCTCCTCCCCGTGTGCAATCCAGCGTGGACGTCGAGGAGGGTCGCCGATGCCGACTGAAGAACCCGACCGTGCCGGGGACCTGATGGAGAAGTTCTCGGGGACGATCACCAAGCTGACGGTGATCGTCGGCGGGGTGGTCGCGCTGAACACGGCGATCACTACCTTCTCGAACGACCGGGTCGCCCGCTTCTCCGCCTTCCGTCAGGCCGTGGCGGCCGAGGAGAGCTACTGGAAGGCGCTCTACGACGACTACCAGTCGACCTTCGACGCAGAACTGGCGGTGGATGTGCCGCGCCGCGAGGCGAAGCTGTTCGCCATTTCCAACCTCGCGAACCATCCGGTGCCGTCGTTCGAGGAGTACGGCGTCTCGGCCGGCCTGAAGCAGGAGGCGCGCCTTCGCCTGGCGGCCATGCAGGGGAGCCTGCTCGATGCGCTGCGGGACCGCCGCGCCAGCGGGAAGCGGGTGGCGGACGCCGTCAACGCGGCCGCCTTCGCCGTGGACGAGGCGTCGGTCGGGACCGGAACCGGTGCGACGACCGGGCCGGCCGCACCCGTGACGCCGCCCTCGCGCACGGCTCCCGCCGTGAGCTACCAGACGAAGGTGCTGGCGGCGGGCCGAAAGGAAGGGTGGGACATCGACGTCTTCTGGTGCCAGGGAAGCGGCGAGGCCGAGCTGTACGCGACGGCCTACCAGGCGGCAGCGGAACTGGCGCGCCTCTCCACCGCGGGCCAGCCGATCGAACCGGGCGTGATCCTCGGCCGGGTGCGCCTTCGCTCGCTGCCGGTGCGGTTCCAGCAGGATCCCGGCTACGCGGCCCGCGACACTGTCCTCGTCTACGACGGGGGCCGCGGCGAGAAGGAGGCCGCCGAGGCCCTGCGGCGGCGCCTGCGCGAGCGTCCGCAGCTTCCGCCGTTCGCCCTCGTTCCCAGCACCGGCCGCAGCCAGTGGTACCTGAGCGCGTTCGTGTGCCCTCCGGCCGCCGCGAGAACGACCGTCTCGGATGCGGACTTCGAGGAAAGCGCCGTCAGCGAGGCGGCCGCGGCTACGGCCGACTAGCCGGCAGGGCCCGCCGCCGTCCCGCCGAGCCGGCTCCACAGGATCAGCGCAATTGCGCCGAGCAGGGTCAGCCACACGACCCAGGACAGCACCCGCCCCACGGAACGGCCGAGGCGCGCCGGCGCGGGGCCGTGTTCGGCCAGCTTGCGGCGGGAGGCGGCCTGGCGGCTCGAAGCCGCCGCGGCGGCGGCCTCGGCCTTGCGGCGGGCTTCCTCCCGGCGGCGGCGCTCCGCCAGGCTGACGATGTTCGGATTGTCGTCGCTCATGGCCCTGTCCTAGCGCGCGCGGCGCCGGCTCGCCACCTGTGGGTGGGAAACGCGCGGCGAGCGGGACGTTCCACGACCCTGCCGCCGACAAGAGGAGCGCCATGGCCGCCGCCGTCCTGCCAATTCCATCCCCGCTGCGCCGCCGGCTGGAGGAGACCCATGCGCGGATGCTGCAGCCCGACCCCGGACGGGCCATCGACTTCGCCTCGCCCCCGGGCGAGCCGGCCATGGCGGCGCCCGACTCCGTGTCCTGGCAGGTGTTCAAGAACCCCCTAACCCTGTTCGTCGGCGGCGTGGCGGCGGTGATCCTGGAACTGGCCGAGCCGCGAGTGCGGGCGGGTGTGTGGGACCACTCCAGCTTCCGCCGCGATCCCCTCGG
>DASPLM010000232.1:0-3523 GCA_035627575.1 Caulobacteraceae bacterium
CCGAGGAACTCGGCGGCCAGTTCCAGATAGGCATGGGCGATCGCCGCGTCCGGGGCCTCGCCGGCATTGATCAGGTGCACGAGTTCGTCGGCGTAGATTTCGAGGAACTCGGACAGCCCTTCGGCCACATGGGCGCGCAGCGCGCCGAAGCCGCCTGTCGCGGCGGCGTGCCGGGTTTCGCTGAGCAGGACCAGCAGGCCGCGGGCGGGCTCCACCGTCCGCGGATCGGGCGCTGCGGATATCCGCGGCGCCGGTCGGGTCATGCGTCCGGTCAGCCGTACGGCCCCGAGCGGCAGCGCGGCTTCGACGCGCCTCTGGGTCTCGCGCAGGCGCGCCTCGATCAATGTGGCCGTGGCCTTGCGCGCGTCGCCCGCGCGGCGGCCCCACGGGCCATCCCTGGACAGGTCCACCGAGTGTTCGAATTCGGTGAGGATGGCGCTGGCGTAATGGACGTCGGCCGCGATCGCGCGCGCGGCCGCTTCGCCCCCGGAAGGATCGAAGTGCTTGAGCCGGTCGACGCGGACCTCGACTTCCCGCAGCAGCCGCTCGCCGAAGTGGGCCAGTTCCGAGTCGGCCAGGTATCGGTCGCCCGCCCGCTCGGTCAGGACCGATATCGGCCGCAGGATCAGGTAGGCCTCGGGCAGGTGCCCCAGCAGCATCTCCATCATGCGCGGCGCGGAATCGTCGCACACCGCCGTGGCGTCCTTGAAGATCAGGCGCAGGATCGCGGCCCGCTCCTCCGTCGCCTTGCCCAGCCAGTCGGGGAGGCGGCGCAGCGCCCGGCGGGCCAGCGGGCCGAGGCTGAGATAGATTCCAAGTTCGGCCGCCTCGGGACCCTGGAAGGGCGGCTTCGGATCATGCCGCACCAGGCGCGCGGCCGTCCGGCACAGGTCGTCGAGCGACCGCGGCGGTTCGTCTTCCTGCGGATGCCAGTAGATGATGTCGGCCGCAGCCTGGCGCACCATCTCGGGGTCGGCCTCGATTACTGCGCGCCAGAGGGCGCCCAGCAGCGGACGAGGAAAACTCGCAGCGGGAACGCCGTCACGCCGCTTCGAAAAGAGCGGGACCACGGGGGCGAGCACGATATCGCGCAGGCGGCGGCTTTCCCGTTCCTGCTCGACCTGCGCAAGAATGGGAGCCAATTCGCCTTCGGCGCCGGTAAGGGCCATGGCCATGCTGTTGAGCACGGCGTCCGGGGCCGTGGCGATCAGCATCCGCACCGTGGCGAGTTGCGCGGCGGTGGGCATCAGCCCTCCTGGGACAAGACTACTGCCCCGACCATGCGCCGGACCCGTTAAGATTGACTGAGGGAAAACCGTGGTTTCGGTGCGTCAGACTTCCGCGGCCGGAAGGTCCACGACGACCCGCAGCCCGCCCAGGTCGGACCGTTCCAGCCAAACGGCGCCGCCGTATGCGCGGGCCAGTTCGTCGACGATGGACAGGCCCAGCCCCGATCCGGGCTCGCTTTCGTCCAGACGCGAACCGCGCTTGAGCACCTCTTCGCGCCGCTCCGCCGGCAGGCCCGGACCGTCGTCCTCGACGATCAGCCGCAGCTTGCCCGGCTCGCTGGTCAGGCTGGCGATCGCCCGCACGTGCTTGCCGCCGTACTTGCAGGCGTTCTCCAGCACGTTGCCGACGATCTCCTGCAGGTCCTGACGCTCGCCGCGGAAGCAGAGGTCGTCATCAGCCCGCCAGTCGATCTCCACGCCCTTCTCCTGGAATACGCGCTCCAGCATGACGGACATCTCGTCGAGCACCTCGTCGACGGGCGTCCGCTCGCCGGCGCTCTGGCTGCGGGCGGCGGCGCGGGCGCGGCGCAGGTGGTGATCGACCTGGCCGCGCATGATGGTGGCCTGGCGCCGGACCACGTCGGCCAGGGCGTTCTGCTCCGCCCCTGCCTCGGTCAGCATCACCGACAGCGGCGTCTTGAGGGCATGGGCGAGGTTGCCCACGTGGGTGCGCTGGCGGTCCACGACCTCCTGGTTGTGGTCCAGAAGAGCGTTCAGTTCGGCGGCCAGGGGCTGGACCTCGATCGGGTAGACGCTGGTCAGGCGCTGGCTCTTGCCCTTGCGCACGTCGGAGATCTCCCGGCCCAGCTGGAACAGGGGCGACAGCCCGATGCTGACCTGGAAGAACACGGCGGCCACCAGGCCTCCCCCCACGAGAAGCAGGAGCAGGGCAGTCAATTCGGCGAACCGACGGGCGTCGCGATCGATGGGGCTGCGATCCTGGGCGGCCATGAACACCAGCGGCTCGGTGCGGCCCGGCAGGATCGACAGGATCGCTACGGCCCGCACCGGCTCTCCGGCGGCGCCGACGGTGTTGTAGAACAATGGCCGGCCCGGCCGTTCGAGCAGGGCCCCGACCCCGCCGGGGGGGCCCGCCAGGGGGGCGCCCCCCTTTTCCGGGCTGAGGGATTCCGACAGCTTGATGGGCCGAAGCCCCTCGGGCGTGGGTTCCGATATCTGCCAGTAGCGCCCCGACAGCGCCCGGGTCGCCCGAGCGTCGATCAGCAGCGGCGCGACGACCTCGCCCTCCTTCACCTGGGTGCGCGCGAGGAGCCCCTCCGCCACCTCGCGCACGTCCAGTTCGAAGCGTGCGACGGCGGTCTGGCGGTAGAACATGTTCAGGGCCAGTCCCGCCCCGATCAGCGCAGCCATGATCCAGATGGCCGCCAGCCAGATCAGGCGGCGGACCAGCGACGACCGGGGCGGTTCTACGGCCGGGGCGTCCTGCGGGTAATCAATCGACAGGCTCGCCCTCCAGCGGCGTCAGGCGATAGCCGAGGCCGCGGACCGTCTCGATCCGGTCCGGGCCGATCTTCTTGCGCAGGCGGCCCACGAACACCTCGATGGTGTTGGAGTCGCGGTCGAAATCCTGGTCGTACAGGTGCTCCACCAGTTCGGTTCGGCTGATCACCCGGCCCTGGTGCATCATCAGATAGTGCAGCAGGCGGTACTCCAGGGACGTCAGGCGCAGCGGCTCGCCATTCACCGAGGCCCGCGCGGCGCGAGGATCGAGCCGCAGTCCGCCGCAGCTCAGCGCCGGCGTCGCGTGTCCGGCGGCCCGGCGCAGAAGGGCGCGCAGGCGGGCCAGCAACTCTTCGGTGTGGAAAGGCTTGGTCAGGTAGTCGTCGGCGCCGGCGTCGAAGCCCGCCACCTTGTCCGACCATGCGCCCCGCGCGGTCAGGATCAGCACGGGCGTGGTCTTCTGCTCGCGCCGCCAGCGCTCCAGCACGGAGACGCCGTCGATCTTGGGCAGGCCGAGGTCCAGCACGATCACGTCGTAGGGCTCGGTGTCGCCGAGAAAGTGCGCTTCCTCCCCGTCGGCGGCATGGTCCACGGCGTAACCGGCGTCGGACAGGGCGGCCTTCAACTGGCGCGACAGATCGGGATCGTCTTCGACGAGCAGGACGCGCAAAGGCTACTCCCTCCGCAGGATGGCGCCGGTCTCGGCGTCGACGATGTAGTCGATGCGCTGACCGTCGTTGGATTGCCAGCGGACGCGGTACTGCGGCCGTCCG
>DASPLM010000233.1:0-8365 GCA_035627575.1 Caulobacteraceae bacterium
CCTCGACGTGGGCCTTTCCGTCCCTGCCGATCCAGGTCATCCGCGGCGTGGCGGCGCCCGGCAGGCGCTTGCTCCAGGGCCGGGTCTTGTCGGCCAGGAGGGTCGCGACCGTCACGAATCCGACCGCCCCGCGATCCATCGCCATGCGCGCCTTCTGACGATTCAGGTGCGCCCCGATCTCGCTGGGCGTGCCCTTGGGCGTCCCCTCCAGGGCGACGACGATCTTCCCGCGCACATTCAGTCCGCGATAGTCGTTGAAGCCGTTCCGCGGGTCGTCGAGGCCGAAGCCGACGAAGACGACGGGAGCCTCGAGGTCGACCCTCGGCTCAAGCGCACTCGGCGCGATGATCACGTCCTCGCCGTTGGTCCAGCTGATCCCGGCCGCCGGGCCCGACAGCGTCATCCGCGCGCTCTGCAGCCGGCGTTCCTGCAGCGGCACGGTCTGGTACCAGCCGTCGTCGCCGCCGGGCTCCAGCCCCAGGCCGTGGAACTGGTTGGCGACGTAGAGGGCGGCGAGCTGGTGCCCCCGCGTGCCCGCCTCGCGGCCTTCCAGCAGGTCGTCGGCCAGGAACCGCACGTGGGCCTGGAACGCCTCGGGCGCGAACCGGGGCTCGCCCGCCGACGGCGCGGCCGGCTGCGCGGAGGCGAAGGAGGTGGACAGCAGAATGCCGGCGACGGCGGCGGCGGCGCGGAGAACGGAACGCATTGGAAGTCCTGAACGATGCGCCGCGCATCAGGGGCGAACCGGGCGCGCCCGTCAATCGAGTTGGATCAGGCGCGGCGGCGCAGTTCGTCGCGGATCTCGGTCAGCAGCGCCTCGGTCGGCGTCGGCGCGGCGGGGGCCGTCGCCTTCCCGGCTTCCTGGGCGCGCAGGCGGTTGATCAGCTTCACCAGCAGGAAGACGACGAAGGCCACGATGGTGAACTGGACCACCGCATTGATCAGCAGGCCGTACTGGATCGCCACCGCGTCGGCCGCGGGGGTCGCCGGGTCGTCCGGCTTGAGGACCCAGGCGAGCTTGGAGAAGTCCACCTTGCCCACCAGCAGGCCGATGGGCGGCATGACCACGTTGTCGACCAGGGCCGTGACGATCTTGCCGAAGGACGCGCCTATTATGACGCCGACCGCCAGGTCGACGACGTTGCCGCGGACGGCGAACTCCCTGAACTCGCCGAAGAAGCCCTTGCCGCGCTCTGCGAGTTCCTTGACCACGTCCGTCTGGCTCACGCGTCCCCGGAGGCGTTCAGTCGTTCGCGTAGTTCCTTGCCGCTCTTGAAGAAGGGGACGGACTTGGCCGGCACCGCGACGGTTTCGCCGGTTCGGGGGTTGCGTCCGGCGCGGGCAGGCCGGGAGCGGACGGAAAAGGCGCCGAAGCCGCGCAGCTCGACGCGACCGCCGTCGCGCAGGGCGTCGACCATCCCGTCGAGGATCACGTTGACCACACGCTCTACGTCGCGATGCGTCAGGTGCGGATTTTCAGCCGCGAGCCTGGCGATCAACTCGGACTTGATCATTGGGGGTCCCCCCGCCGCCTGTTGAGGCGAAAATGGTCCAAAACCCTTGCGCCAGCAAGGCGCTGCACGCCTTTCTGGCGCAGGAAATGCGTTAACACCGTGATGTACTGCAAAGCTTGCCAACGCAAGTGGCATCCCGGAGCCCGCAGCCGTGAGCGGCGCGGCCGAAGCTAGATGAACGTGTTCAATGGCTTATTCGGGGGGAGTCGGCCGTCAGACGGGGGCTGCCGGGCCGACCGGCCTTCCCCCGCTGAAATCGTGATCGAATTGGTAACCGCGATTAACAAATGAAAACGCCCCGTCCGGAGGTCCGGACGGGGCGCTTCTGGACGAATCAGGCCGCGACCGGCCCGACCCTTACTCCTTGGAGGCCTTCTCGCGCAGGGCGGCGCCGAGGATGTCGCCGAGCGAAGCGCCCGAGTCCTGGCTGCCGAACTGTTCGATGGCTTCCTTCTCGTCGGCCATTTCCAGCGCCTTGATGGAGACCGACACCTTGCGGGCGGCCTTGTCGACGTTGGTCACCTGGGCGTCGATGCGGTCGCCGACGGCGAAACGCTCCGGACGCTGCTCGGCGCGGTCGCGCGACAGGTCGGACTTGCGGATGAAGGCCGACATCGGGGTGGCCTCGTCGCCGAACTTCACCTCGATGCCGCCGGTGGTGACTTCCGTCACCGTCACGGTCACCGTCTGGCCCTTGCGGAAGGCGTCGCCGGTCATCGGGTCGCCGCCGAGCTGCTTGATGCCAAGCGAGACGCGCTCCTTCTCGACGTCGACGTCGAGCACGCGGGCCTTGACCATGTCGCCCTTCTTGTAGCGCTGGATGGCTTCCTCGCCCGGGGCGTTCCAGTCGATGTCCGACAGGTGCACCATGCCGTCGATGTCGTTGTCCAGGCCGATGAAGAGGCCGAATTCGGTGGCGTTCTTCACTTCGCCCTCGACTTCAGAGCCGATCGGGTGAGCGGCCACGAAGGCCTCCCACGGGTTGTCCTGGGCCTGCTTCAGGCCCAGCGAGATGCGGCGCTTGGAGGCGTCCACGTCCAGCACGATGACGTCCACTTCCTGCGAGGTGGAGACGATCTTGCCGGGGTGGGCGTTCTTCTTGGTCCAGGACATTTCCGAGACGTGCACCAGGCCCTCGACGCCGGCTTCCAGCTCCACGAAGGCGCCGTAGTCGGTGATGTTGGTGATGCGGCCGGTGTAGCGGGCGCCCACCGGGTATTTGGCGTCCACGCCGTCCCACGGGTCGGCCTGGAGCTGCTTCATGCCGAGCGAGATGCGCTGGGTCTCGGGGTTGATCTTGACGATCTGCACCTTGACCGTGTCGCCGACCGCCAGAACCTGCGACGGGTGCGAGACGCGCTTCCAGCTCATGTCAGTGACGTGCAGCAGGCCGTCGATGCCGCCCAGGTCCACGAACGCGCCGTAGTCGGTGATGTTCTTGACCACGCCTTCGCGGACTTCGCCCTCGGCCAGCTGCGACACCAGCTCGGTGCGCTGCTCGGCGCGGGCTTCTTCCAGGATGGCGCGACGCGAGACGACGATGTTGCCGCGCGGACGGTCCATCTTGAGGATGGCGAAGGGCTGCTCCTTGCCCATCAGCGGACCGACGTCGCGGACCGGACGGATATCCACCTGCGAGCCCGGCAGGAAGGCCGAGGCGCCGCCGAGGTCCACGGTGAAGCCGCCCTTCACGCGGCCGACGATCGATCCCATGACCGGCTGGCCTTCGGCGAACACGCCTTCCAGGCGGGTCCAGGCTTCCTCGCGGCGGGCCTTCTCGCGGCTGATCACCGCCTCGCCCATCGCGTTCTCGACGCGCTCCAGGTAGACCTCGACGCTGTCGCCGACCTTCGGCGGGTTGCCGTCGGCGTTCAGGCCGAATTCCTTGAGCTGGATGCGGCCTTCGGTCTTCAGGCCGACGTCGATGATGACGAAGTCCTTCTCGATCCCCACGACCTTGCCGTGGATCACTTGACCTTCCATCAGGTCGCGGCCGGCCATCTGTTCGTCGAGCAGGGCCGAGAAATCGTCCCGCGTCGGGTTCATGACATCAGTCATATGCTGGTTAGTCTCCAATGGGATGCGGATCGCCCCCACGGGCCTGGAGGGCCGGCGGGAGTCCGCGCGTTCGGTGGTTCGGTTGGTTTCAGTCCGTAGGGGACCCGGAGGTCCTCATCGCCCGCGGCCGTGCGAGGAACTGGCGCGTTTGGTTTTGCCGGGGCTCAGGAGCCCGTGGCGCGCGCCGCCTCGACGATGCGGCGGGCCGCATCGGTCGCGGCATCTATATCGAGATCGGTGGTGTCCAGCAAGGCCGCGCCCTCGGCCCGCGTCATGGGCGCCTCGGTCCGGGCCGTGTCGCGCACGTCGCGGCGGCGGATGTCCTCGAGCACGCTCTCGTAGCTGACTGCCTCGCCGAAACCCTGCAGCTGCTTCCAGCGGCGGGTGGCGCGCACCTCGGGCGTGGCGGTGACGTAGATCTTCACCTCGGCGTCCGGCGCGATCACCGTGGCGATGTCGCGGCCGTCCAGCACCGCCCCGCCCGGCTGGCGCGCGAAGCCGCGCTGCAGCTCCAGCAGCGCCTTGCGCACGCCCGGATAGATGGCCACCCGGCTGGCCGCCTCGCCCGCCGGCCCGCCGCGCAGGTCGGGGTTATCGAGAGCCGAGAGGTCGAGCACCTTGGCCGCGGCCTCGGCCGCCGCCTCGTCCTCGAAGGCGAAGCCGTCGCGCATCAGCGACACGCCCACGGCGCGGTACAGCAGGCCGGTGTCGAGGTAGGGCAGGCCGTACAGCGCCGCCAGCCGCGAGGCCACGGTGCCCTTGCCGGACGCGGCCGGCCCATCGACGGCGATGACGAAACCCAAGGAAGTCCCCTGACGCGGGCCGGAGCGCCCAGTCGCGTCCGTCTAGCGGAGGCCGGGCGGCCTTGTCCAACACCGAGGTGGCGCGGCGGTTCAGCCCACCGCCGCGCCCAGGCTGCGCATGAGGGCGACAAATGTCGGGAAGCTGGTGGCGATCATGCCCGCTTCGTCGACCATCACCGGCTGATCGGAACCAAGGCCCAGCACCAGGTGGCTCATGGCGATGCGGTGGTCGCCGCCGGTGGCGACCGTCGCCCCCCCGGCCGGCGGGCGCCCGCGGCCGTGCACGACGAGGCCGTCCGGCTCCTCCTCCACCTCGACCCCGCAGGCGGCGAGACCCCGCGCCATCAGGGCGATGCGGTCGCTCTCCTTCACCCGCAGCTCGCCGATGCCGCGCATCACCGTCGCGCCCTCGGCGAAGGCGGCGGCGACGGCGAGGATCGGGTACTCGTCGATCATCGAGGCGGCGCGGGCGGGGGGCACGGTCACCCCCCGCAGCCGGGACGCGGCGGCCACGATGTCGCCTGCGGCCTCCCCGCCGTCTTCGCGAAGATTGCCGATGGACAGGTCGGCTCCCATCTCGATGAGGGTCTCGAACAGGCCCGTCCGCAACGGGTTCAGCAGCACCCCGTCCAGCCGCACCTGCGATCCCGGCACGACCAGGCCCGCCACCACCGGGAAGGCCGCCGACGAGGGGTCCCCCGGCACCGTCACGGCCGTTCCCGCGAGGCGCTGGCCGCCGGCCAGGCGCACGGCGCGGCCGCCCAGCTCATCGCCCACATCGACCGCCGCCCCGAAGGCGCGCAGCATGCGTTCGGTATGATCCCGTGTCGGCTCGGGCTCGACCACCGAAGTGACGCCCTCGGCGTTCAGCGCCGCCAGCAGCACCGCCGACTTCACCTGGGCGGAGGCGACGGTCTGTATGTGGTCGATGGCCTGCAGCCGGCCGCCGGAGACCGTCAGCGGCAGCCGCGCGCCCTCGGCGGTCTCGAACCGGGCGCCCATGCGGGCGAGGGGGTCGATCACCCGGCCCATGGGCCGCGAGCGCAGTGAGGCGTCCCCGTCGAAGCGCGTCTCGACCGCGAAGCCGGAGACCGCGCCCATCAGCAGGCGCACGCCGGTGCCGGAGTTGCCGCAGTCGATGACGCCCCCGGCCTGGCCGAAGCCGCCGCGCCCCTCGATCCGCCAGCGCCCGTCGCCCAGCCGCTCGACCCGGGCCCCCAGCGCCTCGACCGCCCGCGCGGTCGCCAGCACGTCGGCGCCTTCCAGCAGGCCCTCGATCTCGGTGACTCCGGCGGCCAGTCCGCCGAGGATCAGGGCGCGGTGGGAGATGGACTTGTCGCCCGGCGCACGGACGGTTCCGGCCAGGGGCCCGACCCGGCTCGCGGTCAGTGTTTCGCCCGTCGGATCCGCCACCGCCGCCCCTGTCTCTTCGCCTTTGCCGCAAAGGGCTTTTGACAGCGCGCTCCCTTAGTGGCAAGGGAGCCGCCGCTCTCCCATCAGGCTAGGACGACAGGCGCCCCATGGCCAATCCGGAACTCGGCAGCAAGCAGGTTTGCCCGAACTGCCAGGCGAAATTCTACGACCTCGGTCGTCGCCCGGCCCACTGCCCGAAGTGTGAACACGATTTCGACCCCGAAGAGGTGGTGAAGTCGCGCCGGATCCGCGCCCGCGCCATCACCCCGGAGGCCGAGACCGACGAGGACGCCGAGGACCAGGTGAAGGCCAAGGTCTCGGACGACGAGGAAGAGGAAGAAGACGAGGCGGTGACGCCCGAACTCGACGCCGTGGTCGACGAGGTCATCGTGGCCGATGACGAGGACGAGGACGTGGACCCTGCCAAGGGTCCGGCCGACGACGTCGACCTGGGCGTCGGCGAGGAGGAAGTGCTCGAGGACGAGGACGAGGACGCCGTTCCGTTCCTGGAAGACGAGGACGAGGACGACTTCGAGGACGAGGTCGACGGCCTCCCCGAGGCGGACGAGGACCGCTGATTCCGGCCCGCGTCATCCGGACGCGGAATTCTCTTCTGGCGGGGCTTGCGCGGGGAAAATCCTCCGCTATGTTCCGCCGCCTCGCGGGCGACCAGACCGCAGAGGATTGGGGCTATAGCTCAGCTGGTAGAGCGCTTGAATGGCATTCAAGAGGTCAGGAGTTCGACTCTCCTTAGCTCCACCATCGAAGGCCCCGCGGGAGACCGCGGGGCCTTCGTCCTTTCCGGAGCCGACTTCCGCGACAGCATGAAAAAGGCCCCGACGCGGAACGTCGGGGCCTTCTCGTTTCCGGCTGCGCCCGCCTCCCGGTGCGCGGCGCGTCGGGTCTCAGCGGGCCCGGGCCCGACGGCCGTCGGCGGCGTCCGCCGCCGGCCAGGTGTGGACCAGCACGGCCACCAGCACGGCGCCGACGATGGCCATGGCCGCACCGCCCCACTGGTGCGCGGTTAGGCCGTCGTTGCGGCCGGCCCACGCGCCGACGATGAAGCCGACTTCGATGACGAGCGCGACCGAGAGGAACTCGGCGCTGAAGAACTGGGTGAGGAATTTGGAGATCGACATGGGTGCGGTCCCGGGCGCGGATGTGTCCTGAGCCTCCAGAAGGCGGCGCCCGGCGCGCAAAGGCTATGCGGCAAAGGGATGCGGGACACCGCAGCGCAGGCGCAGCAGCCCCGTCGTTAAGCATCGGGTAATCCTCGCCTCCCGCCGCGGCCTGCGCCCACGGGCGCGCTTGCCGCCCGGGCCGGCCGCGCGTAGCAACGAGCCGTGAGCACGCCCGCCGCCCCCGCCGACGCCGCCAGCCCGTCCCCGCCGCCGTCCGGCGAGCCGCCCCGGCGCGGCAATGTCGTGCGCTCCTCCATGGTCTTTTCCGGCCTGACCCTGGTCAGCCGGATCATGGGGCTGGCGCGGGACGTCGCCGTCAGCGCCTACATGGGCGCCAGCGCGACCATCGCCGCGGACGCCTACAACACGGCGCTGAGCTTCCCGAACCTGTTCCGCCGCATCTTCGCCGAGGGCGCCTTCACCGCCGCGTTCGTACCCGCCTACGCCCGGACGCTCGAGACCGAGGGGCAGGAGGCGGCGGACCGGTTGGCTACCGACGCCATGGCCACCCTGGCGGCCGCCACGGTGGTGCTGACGATCGCGGCGCAGCTCGCCATGCCGGCCCTGATGCACGTGATCAACCCGGGCTACGCCGACACTCCGGACAAGTTCAACCTGGCGGTCCTGCTGACGCGCATCAGCATGCCGTACCTGCCGTGCATGGCCATCGTCGCCCTGCTGTCGGGGGTGCTGAACGCGCGGGGGCGGTTCGCCATCTCGGCCGTGGCCCCGACCCTGCTCAACCTGTTCATGCTGCTGGCCATCCTGCCGCAGAAGACGCCCGAGGCCTCGGCCGTGGCCGCGTCCTGGGGGGTGGTCGCCGCCGGCGTCGGCCAGGTGGCCCTGCTGGTCTGGGCCGTGCGGCGGGTGGGGGCCCGCGTGCGCGTGACCGTGCCGCGCCTGACGCCCGACATCCGCAAGCTGATCGGCCTGGCCATCCCCGGCGCCATCGCCGCCAGCGCCACCCAGATCAACGTCTTCGTGTCCCAGTCCCTGTCGTCCGGCGTGGACGGGGCACGCTCCTGGCTCAGCAACGCCGACCGCTTCTACCAGCTGCCGCTGGGGCTGGTGGGCGTCGCCATCGGGGTGGCCCTGCTGCCGTCCCTGTCGCGGGCGGTGCACGCGGGGGACAAGGAGGGCGCCCAGTCGGCCATGGACGACGCCGTGGCCTTCTCCATGGCCCTGACCCTGCCGGCGGCCGCCGCCCTCATGGCCATGCCGTTCTTCCTGGTGGACGCCATGTTCACCCGCGGCGAGTTCACCATCGAGGACGCCCGCCAGACCGCGGCCGCCCTGTTCCACTACGGCTGGGGCGTGCCCGCCTTCGTGCTGGTGCGGATCCTCGCCCCGGCCTTCTTCGCCCGCCAGGACACCAAGGCGCCGATGAAGTTCGCCC
>DASPLM010000234.1:0-3801 GCA_035627575.1 Caulobacteraceae bacterium
GCGCGCCCTGTCCGCTGGCCCTAGGCTGAGCCGCCGGCAGCAGGGGGCTCCCATGATCGCGACGCTCGAAAGACTGAGACATCCAGCCGCCATTCTGCTCGGCGTTGGAGCGCTCGGGCTCGGCATCCTGTCGCTCGTCCACCAGGACTTCGCCCTGCAGTGGCAGCCCTACCCCCAAGACCTGCCCGGTCGATCCCTTTGGGGCCTCGCCTCGGGAGCGGCGGCCGCGACGGGCGGCGCCCTGATGCTGGCGCCGCGGTACAGGTGGTTCGGCGCGCTGGTCCTGGCTGTCTTCTTCGCCCTGTGGGTCGTCGCCCTGCACGTCCCCATGGTCGCGGTTCGCCCCGTGAACGTCGGACGCTGGAACGGTCTCGCCGAGGCTCTGGCCATGGCCGCGGGCGCCTTCCTGGTGTTCCGCGAGAGCCGGCGGGCCGAAGGACGAGACCCCATGGCGGACTTGGCGATCCGGGCCTTCGGAGCGGCCTGCCTCGTCTTCGGCGGGGCGCACTTCGTCTATGCCGAGTTCACCGCCTCCATGGTGCCTGCGTGGCTGCCGATGCGGCTGGAACTCGCCTATCTCACCGGCGCCGTTCATGCGCTCACGGGCCTGGCCATGCTCATCGGGATCGGGACCCGCCGGGCCGCCGCGGCCGAGGCCCTGATGATGTCGTCCTTCGTCCTGCTGGTGCACCTGCCGCGGGTGGCGGCTGCGCCCCTGGACCGGCTGGAGCTCACCATGCTCTGCATCGCCGCCACCCTGTCCGGCGCGGCCTGGAGCCTCGCCGCCTCGCGATCGGCGCGCTAGCGCGCAAAGCAAAAGGCCCGGGATCGCTCCCGGGCCTTCGCTTGGAAGAGACGTCGAAACGACGCCGCCAGATTACTTGATCTGGACGGAGGCGCCGGCTTCTTCGAGCTTCTTCTTGATCTCTTCGGCTTCCTGCTTGGAGACGTTTTCCTTGACGTTCTGCGGAGCGCCTTCGACGAGGTCCTTGGCTTCCTTCAGGCCGAGGTCCGGACGGACGCCGCGGACTTCCTTGATCACGTTGATCTTCTTGTCGCCGCCGCCGGTCAGGACGACGGTGAACTCGGTCTGCTCTTCAGCAGCTTCGGCCGGCGCGGCGCCAGCGCCGCCGCCGGCGGCCATCATGGCGACGGGAGCAGCGGCGGAAACGCCCCACTTTTCTTCGAGCATCTTGGAGAGCTCGGCGGCTTCCAGGACGGTCAGGGTCGACAGGTCTTCGACGAGTTGTTCGAGCTTAGCCATTTGAGTGTAGTTCCTTCAGAGGAGTTGGAATGCAGAGATGACCGGGATCAGGCGGCGTCCTTGGTGGCGTACGCGTTGAACACGCGAGCCAGCTGACCAGCCGGGGCCTGCAGCACGCCCGCGACCTTGGTCGCCGGAGCTTGCAGGAGGCCGATGATCTTGCCGCGGAGTTCGTCGAGCGACGGCAGGGTCGCGAGCGCCTTGACGCCCTTTTCGTCGAGCACCTGGTCGCCCATGAGGCCGCCGATGAGGGTGAACTTGTCGTTGCCCTTGGCGTACTCGGCGGCGACCTTGGCGGCCGAAACCGGATCGGGTCCGTAGGCGATGGCGACCGGGCCCTTGAAGAGGGCGTCGCCCGCTTCGCCGACCGAGCCGTCCAGGGCCTTCTGGGCCAGACGGTTCTTCACCACCTTGAGTTGGGCGCCTTCCTTGCGGAGGCGACCACGCAGGTCGGTCATTTCCGCAACGGTCAGGCCCATGTAGTGGGTCACGACCACGGCGCCGGCGTCGGCGAAGACGCCTTTCAGCGTCTCGATAGACTCGGCCTTTTGTGCGCGGTCCATTGCGGTCTCCGTTACGTAGTGCGACGGCCGGACCATTCCGGACGTCGTACGACCCGTGCGCCATGGATCGCTCCAGGACGTTCGGGCCGGGTATTGCTGTCCGAAGGATGCACGAACCGGACGGTCCACGCGGATGCGCGGACGCCTGGGCTCAGCTCCCCGTCTCCCAGCGGTGTGGAGGGGCTCCTCCACGTTTATGGTCCGGGTGGCCCCCGGATCCCGCAGTTCTCGGACAGGTCCGCCACGGCGAGCCGCAGCGGGAAGGCCGCGCGTATAGGGGAAGAGCGGACGAAAGTCCAGCGGCGTGCCGAGCGGCCACGGCGATCTCCCCGTGCGCTTTGAAGAGGCTGCGCTATCGTTCGGTCATGAAGACCGCCGCCACTTCTATAGAGCCGGACCAGCGCCGCCGGGCCAGGGAAGTCGTCCTCTTGCTCGGCGTCCTGAACATGGCTCTCGGCGTCGCGCTGACCGCGGCCGCAATTGAATCCATTTGGGGCGCTGCGGCGTTCCTGGCGGCGCTGACGGCCAATGTCATCCTTTATGGCGTCTACGCGCTGTTCGGCGGCCGGATGATCATCTTCCACAACATCACGGGCTTGAGCTTCTTCGTCTGCGTCGCTGTTGCGATCTGGGTGTCCTCAGTCATTTCTGAAGTGTAGCAACCGGCCGCCGTCCGCCCGACGGTCCCTGGCCCAACGCTCTGGAACCCCTGCCCGACGCCGCGCTTGAGTCGGCATGCCGAGCCTTCCGCCCCTCCCCGACACCTTGCCCATGGAGGCGAAATCCGCCCCTGCCCTTCCCTCCGGCGAGGGCTGGTGGTTCGAGCCCAAGTGGGACGGGTTCCGCTGCCTGGCGTTCAAGGACGGCGGCGAGGTGCTGCTGAAGGCCAAGTCGGGCAAGCCCCTGACCCGCTTCTTTCCCGAGGTGGCGGCGCGGCTCGCCGCCCTGCCCGCCGCGCGCTTCGCGTTGGACGGCGAACTGCTGATCGCCAGCGGCGGACGTTTCTCCTTCGAGGCCCTGCAGATGCGCCTGCACCCCGCCGAGAGCCGGATCCGGAAGCTGTCGCGCGAGACGCCCGCGGCGGTCGCCCTGTTCGACATGCTGCAGACCGTCGACGACCTGGACCTGCGCGCGGCGCCGCTGTCGACGCGGCGGCAGGCGCTGGAGGGCTTCCACGAGCAACACGGCGACGACTGGCTGCAGCTGACGCCCGGCACCGCCGACCGTGACGAGGCCCAGGCGTGGCTGGACGCCGGCAAGCTGGAAGGCATCGTCGCCAAGCGTCTGGACGGCCCCTACCTGGCCGGCGAGCGGGCCATGGTGAAGGTGAAGCGCGCGCGCACGGCCGACTGCGTCGTCGGCGGCTTCCGCTATGGCCAGGGTTCGCCGCTGGTCGGATCCCTGCTGCTCGGCCTGTACGACGCGGCTGGGAAGCTGAACCACGTCGGCTTCACCTCCTCCATCGCCTCGGTCGACAAGCCGGCCCTGACCGAAAGGCTCGAGACCCTGCGCGGCGGCCCCGGCTTCACCGGAGACGCGCCGGGCGGCCCCAGCCGCTGGTCGACCGAACGCTCGGGCCAGTGGGAGCCCCTGCTGCCCGAACTCGTCGTGGAGGTGGCGTTCGACCACGTCTCCGGCGGCAAGTTCCGCCACGGCACGAAGCTGGTCCGCTTCCGGCCGGACAAGGCGCCGGAACAGTGCACCTGCGAGCAACTCGCCGGTTGACTGCGCGTTGGAGACCGGCCGCCGCCAGCGGCCAAGGTGAACGGGAGACAACGGCCCGCTCAGGTTCGGCTCACAGGCGCGGCCGTAGAACGGTATCAACGTCGCCAAGGCCGGCGACCGATCAGGAGAGCAGACGATGAAGAAGCTTGTAAGCGCCCTGGTGGCAGTCTCCGCCCTCGCGGTCGCCATGCCCGCCGCCGCGCAGAACTACGGCGGCCGGGACTACGACCGCGGCTACAGCGACAGCGG
>DASPLM010000235.1:0-7246 GCA_035627575.1 Caulobacteraceae bacterium
CCGCGTTCAGATGGGGTCTGGCCCGCGCATGTGCAGCACCGGGAACGGCCGGCCGGCGGAATCGCGCGGCGAGCGGCCGGTGCGGACGAACCCGAGCCGTTCATAGAACGCGACCGCGGCGGGATTGGCTTCGTTCACGTCGAGGACGAGCGGCGCCCGCGCCTCCACCGCCGCCAGCAGCGCCCGCCCGTGCCCTCGCCCGTGCACGGCCGGATCGACGAACAGGGCGTCGACGCAGGCGCCGGTCATGCCGATAAAGCCATGCACGTCCTGCCCCTCGGACGACACCATCAGGTCTGAGGCGGTGGCCAGCCAGTCGCGGACCTCCGGCTCGAGCGCGTCGATCTGCGTCGGTGTGAGGAAGGCGTGGGTAGCCGTCACGGCGTCCCGCCAGATGGCCAGGAGGCGGGGACGGTCGGCAGGGGCGGCAGGTCGGATCATGGCGGCGGTCTAGACCATCGCGCCGGCGGATTCACGCTGCGTCGCTCTCCCGCCCGGCCTCGTCGTGGTCGGCGCCTGACGCCTCGCCGGTCAGGTCGATCAGGGTCTGGATCAGGACCTCGGGCCTGATCGGCTTGGCCATGTGCAGGTCCGAGCCGGCCGCGAGGCTCGCGGTCACGTGGTCGCCGAGCGCGTGGGCGGTCAGGGACACGATCGGGGTCCGCGGGCTTCGCGTGGCCGCCTCGTGTCGGCGGATCAGGCGGGTGGCGGTGAGGCCGTCCATCTCCGGCATCTGCACGTCCATCAGGATGACGTCGAAGGCGCGCTGGGCCGCCGCTTCCACCGCCTTCCGCCCGTTGTCGACGATGGTCAGGTCGACGCCAAGGGGCTCCAGCACCAGCGCGACGACCCGCTGGTTGGTCGGATGATCCTCGGCCAGCAGCACGCGCATCGCCCGGCCGTCGGCGCATGCCTCGCAGGAGACGTCGGGCGCGGCGGCCGCCTGGGCTTCGCCGGTGCGCGGCAGGGGCAGGACGACGCTGAACACCGACCCCTTGCCGGGGATCGAACGGCACTCGATCTGCCCGCCCATCGCCCGCACCAGCCCGGCGCTGATCGACAGGCCGAGCCCCGTGCCGCCGTAGCGGCGGGTGACCGAGGCGTCGGCCTGCTCAAAGCGGTTGAACAGCCGGGCGGCCGCTTCGCTGTCGAAGCCGATGCCGGTGTCGCGCACGAGCAGCCGCAGGCCGCGCGGGGTCAGGCCGACCCGCACGTCGATCCGTCCGCTCGCGGTGAACTTCACCGCGTTGCTGAGCAGGTTGGACAGGACCTGCCCGACCCGGATCGGGTCGCCGAGGTATTCGCCGGCGGCGCGGGGCGAGACGTGGCACGTCAGTACGACGCCCTGGGCTGCGGCGGTGGCGGCGTGCAGGCTGGCGATGCTGCGGATGCACGGTTCCAGCTGGAACGGCGTCTGCTCCAGCTTCAACTGCCCGGCCTGGATACGGGACGAGTCGAGGATGTCGTTGACCACCTGCTCCAGCATGCGGCTGGACGAGGTGATCAGGTCGGCCATCTCCTGTTCGGTTGGGCCGGTCAGGCGTGCGCGCAGCATGTCGGCCATGGACACGATGCCGTTCAGCGGCGTGCGGAGCTCATGGCTCATGTTGGCCAGGAACTCGGACTTGGCTGCGTTGGCCGCCTCCGCCTGGTCGCGGGCCACCGTCAGATCGTCCAGCGTCGCGGTCAGGGTGCGGTCGCTCAGCTCCAGTTCCCGCAGGGTGTGGGCCACCCGCAGGACCAGGACCAGGGCCGCCCCGCCCAGTAGCAGGATAACGGCCCAGATCACCGGCTGCGCCTGACGGAGCAGGTCGAGGCCCGGCCGGTCCGGCGTCCAGCTCAGGAGGCCGACCGGCCGGCCGTCCGGGCCTGCGAGCGGAACCGACATGGCGGCCACGGACGCGCCCGTGGCCGTGACCCGCGGCGCCTCGATACCGAGGTCGTCGGTTAGGGACTTCAGGAACTTGTCCATGGAGCGGGCGGACGCCACCACCGGGTCGGGCTGGCGCGAAGTCGCGTCGGCGCTGTCCTCCGCCACAATGGTGGAGACGGCCACCAGCCACAGCTCGTCGTCGATCCTGACCACCGCCTCGCGGGCGGCGGCGGCGGCGAAGCCCACGCTTCGGCTCCCGTCGGGCTTGAGCCGCTTGCGGGCGCTTTCCACCCGGACGCCGGCGATAAGGGGCCGGACCGCTTCGGCGAGCCTGGTTTCGGTCGCCGGCGCGACGGGTTCGCTGTCGCGCGACGCGTAGACCAGTGCTCCGTCGGCGTCGAAGCCGAGGCTGACCTCCTGGTCCATGTAGTCGGCGTAGTAGTCGCCGAAGTTCACCTGCGCCCACGCCATGTCCCAGCCATGGGCTGTGTTTTGATAGGCCTCGGTCCAGATCGCCGCGGAGGACACGTTCTCGCGCATGCGCTGCAGGGTGCGCTCGGCCGCCCGGGTCACCAGGGCGGTCTCGCGTTCCGCCTGGAGCGCATCGACCGAGCGGGCGGCGTAGAACAGCAGCGCGAGGGTGCTCGCGAGCACCAGCACCGCCACGGCCACGCCGGCGACGACGATGCGCTGGAGATTGGCGCGGTTCCTGGCGGCTGTAGGCGACATGGAGTCCCGGATGGTTCGTACGCCGACCATTCGCCCCAACGGCTAAGAACGTCTGAATTCCCCGCATTACAGATGCTTAACCACGTCATGGGGCCGCGAGTTTAACGGGTCGGCGCCATGCTCGGCGTTCAGTCGGAGACCTTCGCCGTGACTCTCAGGACCCTCGTCTTCATCGCCGCCCTGGCCGTGGCGCTCCCCGCGCAAAGCCTTGCCCAGGAAGCCCCTCCGGCAGTCGAGGCGGAGCCGGTCGTGACCCTGGAGGTCGAGATCGGCGTCGTCAGCGACTACCGCTACCGCGGCGTCTCCCTGTCGAAAGACAGGCCTGCCCTTCAGGCGAGTGCGACAATCAGCCACGCGGCGGGCGTGTACGGCGACGTCACCGTCTCGACCATCGACGAGTACGGCATCGGGCCCGATGGCGACGGGGCCGGCCTGGAGCTCAGCCTGACCGGGGGATGGGCGGGATCGGCGGGCGGGTTCGACCTCGATCTGGCGCTGGCCGCCTACCTCTATCCCGACGGGACCGGCGTGAACTACGTCGAGCTCCCGCTGTCCGTGTCGCGCACGTGGGACGCCTGGACCCTGTCGGCCGGGCTGGAATACGCCCCGGCGCAGGAAGCGCTCGGCGACGAGGACAACGCCTATGTCTGGCTCGGCGGCGACTGGGCGCCGGAGGACAGCGACTGGGCCGTCACTGCCTGGGTCGGCCGTGAGGACGGCGCCTGGGCGCCCGACGGCAAGACCGACTGGGGACTGGGCCTGCGCCGCGCCGTCGGCGGGCGGGTCACCCTGGGCCTGACCTATGTGGACACGGACGTCTCCTGGGCCGACGCAGCCCTGGTCGGCGAGGTGCGCGCGACCTTCTGAAGCCTAGGCGATCGTGGTCGGACCCACGTCGCCGACGGCCAGCAGCTTCACATAGGCCCACAGCGGGGCGAGCAGGGTGACGCCGACGCAGGCGCGCAGGACGATGTGGGACATGCGCAGGCCGATCTTGTCGGTCTGGGTCAGCATGCCGACCAGCCCCGCGGCCGCCGCCCCCATCCAGCCGGCGCCCAGCCCCGCCGCCAGGCACGACCCCACGGTCGGCAGTTGCCACAGGCCGGCGGCCGCGATGGCGTGGGAGGACAGCAGGAAGGCGCCGATGGACAGGCGGCGGTCCAGCGGGGCGGGCGCGGCGCCCGGCTCCAGGTCGCCCACCGTGCTGCCGCTGATGACCAGCACCCCGGCCATGGCCCCGGCGAAGGCGCCGAGACCGCCGGCGACCAGCGACCATTCCAGTCCGCTCATGAATCCTCCGCGATGCCCCGCCCATACAGGGGGCCGGGGAGGGGGTGCAAAGGAAAAGGCGGCCCAAAGGAAAAGGCGGGACGGCTCGCGCCATCCCGCCTCCCCGCGCCGTCCCGCCGACCGGAGGGTCTAGGGGGCGGCGGAGTAGATCACCGGCACCACCACGGTGGTCCCCTCGGCGGGGACGGTGAACTTCATGACCTCGAAGGTGGGCGGGCCCATCAGCTTGTCGGCGTTGCTCAGCGCCCAGCCCTCGGCGGGCATGCCGGTCGGCGACATGGCCATCTTCCCGTCCTGGTTCTCGTCGTGGAACAGCATGAAGCTGTACTCGCCGGCGGGCAGGTCCTTGTAGACCACCTTCACCGTGCCGGCCTTGGGGTCGACCTGCTGCAGCCGGCCGCCCTGGCGGAAGAAGGTGTCCTTGGTGTCCAGGGTGACGAACAGCTTGCCAGGGCGGGCCTCCACCCCGGTCAGCTCCACCACCAGGTCCCCGGCGCTGGCCGCGCCGGCGCAGGCGAGGCCGGCGGCCAGGGTCAGGCTCGCGATGAACGTCTTCATGTCAGTTTCTCCCTTTGCAGTCCGCGGTCTCAGCCGAGGAACATGTCCCAGATGACCCGGCCCGGAGCGGCGGCCAGCAGGCCGGCGATCACGAGACCGATGTAGAGGCCGGTCATCACCCCGCGGTGGCCGCGGACGTCGCCGCGCCGGGCCAGCCAGACGCCGAGCGGCAGGCTGACGAAGGTGAAGGCCGAGAAGATGTGGATGGGGCTGAAGCCGCCCGGATTGATCTCGCGGATGAACAGGCTGGTCACGGCGGTCACGAACATCGACCCGACCCACAGCCAGCCCGTCGCCCGATGGAACGGCGTCCCCTTGGGCAGGACGAACTGGGCGGGCCCCAGCACCAGGGCCGCCAGCACCGTAAGCACGTGGATCTGCACCTGCGGCGCGGTCTCCCACAGCGGCGTCAGGTCGAACTGCGGCTGCACCTCGGCCAGGGTCGGCAGGGTCGTCGAGCCGGGGACCATGGCCAGGATCCCGACCATGATCACGCCGAAGGCGGCCATGGCGATCAGGAAGGTGCGCAGTTCGTAGCCGGCCGTCCGCATCGAGGGTCTCCCTCCGGCGGACCGCTCCGCCGACAGAGAACTTTAAACTACAAAGTTCATGGCGGAGTCAAGCGCCCCTCTGGCGGGCCTGCCGGGGCGCGGCGCGGCGCGCACGCGAAACGCCCCGCCCGCGGCTGCGGGCGGGGCGTCCGGCTGGCCGAAGCGCAGTCCTAGTAGATGGCGACCACCGTGCGGGTGTCGGCGTCGATGACCACGCGCTGGCCGTTGATGTAGGCCCAGCGGTACTTCGGATAGCTGGGCACCTCGAGCAGGGTCACCTCGCCCGGCAGCGGTCGACCCACGATGATCTCGTGGTTGTAGGCCACCGGCGCCACGCGCTGGGTGGTGACGTAGGTGCGCACTTCCTTCGGGGGAGCGGCGATCGCGCCCACGGCGGCGCCGGTCACGGCGCCCACCGCGGCGCCGACGGGCCCGCCGATGGCCGCGCCGGCGGCCGCGCCGGTCAGGGCGCCGGCCGCGGTGCTTTCGCCGGAGCGGTCACGGACGACGGTCGTGCGTTCCTCGACGACCTGGGCATAGGCGGGAGCGGACAGAGCAACGGCGGCGGCTCCCAAGACGATAGCGAGTTTCATGACATACCTCCTGACTAGAGGCCCCGCGTCACAACGAGAGCATGATCGAATAGTTCCAGCGGATATTCACATGCGCGTGACGGTAACGTAGCGGTTGACTTGCAAGAGCCTGTTACGCCGAGCGCATAGCGCGGCTTTGCTTTTTTAGCGCTTGTCAGTTGCTCATAAGGGGCATGGCTTATGCCGGGGCGCCTGCGCCGTCGGATCGCCGCCCGGCCGGCGGGGGTGGGACAAGACGCCCGCGGCCCGGCGCTGGCCTTCGCCCCCGACGCGGGCTAGCAGGCGCCCCATGATCCGCCTCGACAACATCTCCAAGCAGAACGGCCATCAGATCCTCTTCATCGACGCCTCCATGGGCGTGCTGAAGGGCGAGAAGGTCGGCCTCGTCGGCCCCAACGGCGCCGGCAAGACCACGCTGTTCCGCATGATCACGGGGGCGGAGGATCCGGATGACGGCGTGGTCTCCACCGATCCCGGCCTCACCATCGGCTACTTCAGCCAGGACGTCGGCGAGATGTCGGGCCAGAGCGCCGTGGCCGCGGTCATGGACGGCGTCGGCCCGGTCAGCGCGCTGGCCGCCGAGATGGCCGCCCTGGAGGCCGCCATGGTCGACCCGGACCAGGCCGACCGGCTCGACGCCGTCATCGAGCGCTACGGCGAGGTGATGGAGCGCTTCCAGGAGCTGGACGGCTATGCCCTGGAGGCCCGCGCCCGCGGGGTGCTGGCGGGCTTGAGCTTCAGCCAGGAGCGCATGGACGCCGACGTCGGCCTGCTGTCCGGCGGCTGGAAGATGCGCGTGGCGCTCGCCCGCATCCTGCTCATGCGCCCCGACGCCATGCTGCTGGACGAGCCCAGCAACCACCTGGACCTGGAAAGCCTGATATGGCTCGAGGCCTTCCTCAAGGCCTACGACGGCGCCCTGCTGATGACCTCGCACGACCGCGCCTTCATGAACCGCATCATCAACAAGGTGGTCGAGATCGACGCCGGCGACCTGGTGACCTACTCGGGCGACCTCGACTTCTACGACCAGCAGCGCGCGCTCGGCGAGGCCCAGCGCCAGGCCCGCTACGAGCGCCAGCAGGCCATGCTGGCTAAGGAAATCAGGTTCATCGAGAAGTTCAAGGCGCGCGCCAGCCACGCGGCCCAGGTCCAGAGCCGGGTCAAGAAGCTCGACAAGATCGAACGCGTCGAGGCCCCCCGCCGCCGCCAGTCGATCCAGTTCGAGTTCCGCACCCCGCCGCGCTCGGGCGACGACGTCATCAGCCTGAAGAACGTCACCAAGGGCTACGGCGACCGGCCGATCTACGACCGCTTCGACTTCCTGGTGCGGAGACGGGAACGGTGGTGCGTGCTGGGCGCCAACGGCGCCGGCAAGTCCACCCTGCTCAAGCTGGTGGCGGGCGCCACGCCCCCCGACCAGGGCGTGGTCACGGTCGGCGCCAGCGTCCGCATGGGCTACTTCGCCCAGCACTCCATGGACCTGCTGGAGGGCGAGGAGACCATCCTGGAGTCCCTCGACGGCGCCTTCCCCCAGGCCGGCCAGGGCCAGCTGCGCAACCTCGCCGGCGCCTTCGGCTTCAGCGGCGACGACGTGGAAAAGCCCTGCCGTGTGCTATCGGGCGGCGAAAAGGCCCGCCTGGTCATGGCCC
>DASPLM010000236.1:0-5138 GCA_035627575.1 Caulobacteraceae bacterium
GAATCGGGGCCGGGCTCGGAGCGAGGCTCGGGCGCGGGGACGAGGGCTGGGACGGTCATGGCGGGCGCTCCGGGCGGGCGAAAGTCGGGGAGCGGAAAATTGCACGTTGGTTCGCCGGCGCGTGCAAGGGGGACGGCTTGAGGCCCCCGGCGAACCAGCGAAGCCTTCCCGGGTCGGCTGCTCCAGGGCGCCGGCGCCGCTCCGTGGAGGCCGGGCGAGACCCCGGCGAATTCCCTGTTCCGGCGCCGGACATTCCCTGTTCCATGGCCGGCGGAATTCCCTGTTCGGGGACGGGCGGCCGATGTCCCCGCCTTGCCCGGCCAGGGGTCCACGCGACGGCGAGGCGCCGCGCCTGTTCCGGCGGCGCGCGAAACAGGCGGAGGGGGCCTCAGGAGAGGAGAAAGGAAGGGGAGCCCGCGGCTGCCTTGGCCGTTAGGATGACGCCATGACCGCCCGCCGCCGCGCCCTCATGCTGGTGAATCCGAACGCCCGCCGCGGCCGCGAGGCGCTGGGGGTGGTGGAGCGGCTGGCCGCCGGCGGGATCGACGCGGCGGTGGAGCACTTCGCCTCGCCCGACGAGGCCGCGGCCGACATCGTGCGGCGGGCGGGCGGGATCGACCTGGTCATCGTCTGCGGCGGCGACGGCACCGTGGCGGCGGCGGCGCGGGGACTGGTGCAGGCGGGCCTGCCCATGGGGCTGCTGCCGCTGGGGACGGCCAACGACCTGGCCCGGACGCTGGGGATTCCCACCGACCTGGCGGCGGCGGCGGACGTCATCATCGCCGGCCGGCGCGAGCGCATCGACCTCGGCGAGGTGAACGGGCACCCGTTCTTCAACGTCGCCAGCCTGGGGCTGAGCGCCGAGGTGGCGCAGCGGCTGTCCGGCGCGGACAAGAAGCGCTGGGGACCGCTGGCCTACGCCGTGCGGGCGCTGCAGGTGCTGGTCACGGCGCGGCCGTTCCGCGCCGAAATCCGGGTGCGGGACCAGACCATCCGGGTCCGCACCCTGCAGATCGCGGTCGGCAACGGGCGCCACTACGGCGGCGGCACGGTCATCGAGGAGCACGCCAGCATCACCGACGGGCGCCTCGACCTCTACAGCCTGGACCCGCGCGCGGTGTGGAAGCTGGCGCTGATGTTCCAGCGCTTCCGCGAGGGCCGCCACGGCATCTGGGCCGAGGTGCAGACGGCCAAGTGCTTCGAGTTCGACGTGACGACGCGAAAGCCGCGCCCGATCAACGCCGACGGGGACATCGTGACGGAGACCCCGGCCCACTTCGTGGTGCGGCCGGGCGCGGTGGAGGTCTTCGTGCCCTAGGCCCTTTTTCCCTCTCCTGTGGAGAGGGTGGCCCGGAGGGCCGGGTGTGGCCCGTTCGGACGGACCACACCCTGGCCGCTTCGCGGCCGTCCCTCTCCAGAGGAGAGGGAGAATGGAAGTTGAAGCCCGGCCCGAACCGGAACAGAGTGTGAACGGAAGAAGGAGGCGGCGATGGCGGACTGGGTGGTTTACGGGGCGGCGGGGTCGGGGTCGGTCCCGGTCGAGGCGGCCATGACCCTCATCGGCCTCGACTACGAGGTGGTGGAGGGCGCGACCTGGACCCACGATCCGGAAATCCTGGCGCGGGTGGAGACGGTCAATCCGCTGAAGCAGATCCCGGCCGTGGTCACGCCCGACCGCCGGACCATGACCGAGAGCGCGGCGATCCTGACCTGGCTGGCCGACAGCCACCCGGCCGCGGGCCTGGCGCCGGCCCTGGACGACCCGATGCGGGGACAGTTCCTGCGCTGGATGGTGTTCGTCCCGGCCTCGATCTACGCCCTGTACTGGATCCGCGACGAGCCGACCCGCCTGGTCCCCGCCGACCTGGCCGCCCAGGTCAAGGCGCGCACGGCCGAGCGCATCGCCGAGTGCTGGGGGATGATGGAGAGCCAGCTGACGCCCGGCCGCTACCTGCTGGGCGAGGAGATGACCGTGCTGGACCTCTATGTCGCCGTCGTCAGCCGCTGGGGTCCCCGCCGCCGGCGCTTCTACGAGGTGGCGCCGCGGATGAGCGAGGTGATCCGGCGCGTCGACGCCGATCCCAGGCTGGACCGCTTCTGGGCCGAGCGGTTCCCGTTCGAGGCGGGATGGGAAGGGTGAGCACATGTCTTTCCTCTCCCTCGGGAGAGGCAGCGAGCGGCGGCGCGCCAGCGACGACGGAGCGGGAGAGGGTCCGGTGAAGGGCGCGGCGCCGCGCACGGCCCTGAAGCCCCCCGGGTCCGCTGCGCGGCCCCGGGCCCTCCCAAGGGAGGGCGAAGGGCGGCGCCGTCCCCCTCAATCCTCCAGGATGCGGCTGTGCTTTCGGGTGTCGCGCATGAAGACATAGACCAGCAGGGAGAGGCCGATCATGGCGGTGACGTAGATGTAGAACCAGGTTTCGTGCCCCTGCGACTTGAACCACAGGGCGACGTACTCGGCGGTGCCGCCGAACAGGGCGTTGGCCAGCGCATAGGGCAGGGCGACGCCCAGCGCCCGCACCCCGGTCGGGAACAGCTCGGCCTTCACCACCGCGTTCACGGCGGTGTAGCCGCTGACGATGATCAGTGCCGCCATGATCAGGGCGAAGGCGGTGAAGGGGCTGCTGGTCCCGGCGAGCGCGGTCATGATGGGCCAGGTGGCGGCGACGCCCAGCACGCCGAAGGCGATCATCACCGGCCGGCGGCCGACCCTGTCGGAGATGGCGCCCACCACCGGCTGGAGCAGCATGAAGACCAGCAGCGCCAGCGCGGTGATCTCGCTGGCCGCGGCCTTGGAGAAGCCCGAGGTGTTGACCAGGAACTTCTGCATGTAGGTGGTGTAGGTATAGAAGGCCAAGGTGCCCCCGGCGGTCAGGCCCATGACGATCAGGGTCTCGCGGGGGTGGCGCACGAACAGCCACATGGTCTTCGCCCGCTCCTCGCCGCGCACGGCGTCGAAGGACGGCGTCTCGTCCAGGCCGCGGCGCAGCCAGAACACGCTGACCGCCAGCACCCCGCCGATCGCGAACGGGATGCGCCAGCCCCAGTCGTGCAGCTGCGCGTCGGTGAGGAAGCGCTGCAGGATCAGGAGCACCGCGAGCGCCAGGAGCTGGCCGGAGATCAGGGTGACGTACTGGAAGCTGGACCAGAAGCCCCGCCGCTTGGCCCCGGCCATCTCGGACAGGTAGGTGGCGCTGGCGCCGTACTCGCCGCCGAGGCTGAGGCCCTGGAGCAGGCGGGCCAGCACCAGGATCACCGGCGCGGCTACGCCGATCACCGCGTAGCCGGGGCAGAGCGCGATGACGATGGACCCGGCGCACATCACCGCCACCGACAGGGTCAGCGCCGCCTTGCGCCCCGCCCGGTCGGCGTAGAGCCCCATCAGCCACGCGCCCACCGGCCGGGCCAGGAACCCCACCGCGAACACCGCCGCGGCGCTGAGCAACTGGGCGGTCTGGCTGCCCTCGGGGAAGAAGACGCCGGCGAAATAGAGGGTGAAGGCGGAATAGACGTACCAGTCGTACCACTCGACCAGGTTGCCGGCCGAGCCGCCGATGATGGAGCGCAGGCGGCGGATCGGCCGCGCGGCGGCCGTGTCGATGGCGGTGGTCTCGGACATGCGCTCCCCCGTGCGTCGGCGGCGAGGTTAGGGGCTATTGCGCACGGGGGGAACCAGTGGAGCATCAGCGAGAGCCAAGTCTCCTCCCCCTTGCGCGGCAGCGCATGGGGGAGGGGGACCACGAAGTGGTGGAGGGGGAAGGTTTCAGCGCACGGCGCTTTCGGCTCGTCCGCTTCGCGCCAGCTCCCCCGGTCGCTGCCGCTCGCGGGGGGAGGAGAGGAGACCCTGAACCCACCGCCCCCTGGACCTCTTGATGGAATGGTTGCGCCCGGTCCCGATGAACTCAAGGACGCGCCCTGCGGGCGCGCAAGCGGGGCTTGTGGCCCTTCGGGCCATCCTTGACTTCATCGGGACCGGAGGGCGCGAGCGTTCCACCAAGAGGTTCAGGGGGTGGACTGCCGCGGCGCGTCGACCGACGAGCGCGGGCCCGCCCCTACCGGCTCGGCCGGAACGAGAATTGCAGCCCGACCACGCCCTCGTCGCGGTCGTAGCCGACGCGGCCGACGCGCTTCACCTCGCGGTGGGTGTAGCCGAAGGAGGTCTGGATATCGCCCTTGCGCCAGGCGACCCCGGCCTGGGCCTCGCCGATGAAGGCGCCGTCGTCGAGCGACAGGCCCTCGCGGTCCCAGCCGCCGTCCTCGCCGCGGGTCAGGTTGTAGCCCACGGCCCGTTCGCCGTCGGCGGCGAACAGGTAGAGACGGCCGCGGTCGCGGAACTCGGTCCCGTCGCGCACACCCATGCGGCGCAGGCGGTAGTCGATCTGGTCGGCGGCAAGCGCGATGCGGTCGGGGCGGTCGTCCGATGGGCCCGTCTGGATGCGCGGCCGGGGCCGCATCGGCGCGCCCTCGTCGGCGAAGCGCGGGTTCGACGCGCCCTCGACGAAGTCGACCTCGCTCGGCAGCGTCAGGCCCTTGCCCTTGTCACGCGCCGCGGCCGTTCCGCCGAAGCCCAGGGCCGCCGCCGCGACCGCCGCCAGTCCCAACGCGAGCCGCATGACGGCTCCTCCTGCCCAAGCCACTATCCTTTGATGGCAACGCTCCGTCCGGGGCCGGGTTCCTTAACCTTGGTAAGGCCTTGCGGCGCCCCGGGATTGGCTGCAAGTCTCCGGCCCGACGTTTCAGGGGGGCGGCCGATGGGCGCGATCGGGATCAACTTCGCACGCGGGCGCCGGATCGCCCTGGCCGCCGGGCTGGCGATGGCCGTGGGGCTTGGCGGGGCGGCGGCGTCCCAGGGCGCCCGGCCGCTGACGCCGGAGTCGCTCAAGACCTGGCAGTGGCCCGGAGACCCGCAGGTCTCGCCCGACGGCAAGCGCGTCGCCTACGTCCTCCAGACCTCGTCAGAGGACGGTACGAAGTACCTGGGCGACATCTGGGTCGTGGGCACGGACGGAGCCCCGCCGCGCCCGCTGGTCACCAACCCGGCCAACGACCGCGCGCCGCGCTGGTCGCCGGACGGCAGGCTCCTCGCCTTCGTGTCCAACCGCTCGGGCAGGAACCAGGTCTGGATCCTGGAGAGCGAGGGC
>DASPLM010000237.1:0-4934 GCA_035627575.1 Caulobacteraceae bacterium
CGCCAGGCTCTTGACCACGTCGGCGCCGAAGTCGCTCTCGCTGGCCACCACGTGGTTCAGCAGCACGTCCCTGCGCCGGTCGGCGTAGTTGCGGCCGCCCGACAGGCCGGGCGCGGGGTCGGGCTGGCTCAGCTCCTCCGAACCCCACCACACCACCCGGATGGTGCGGCGGGGGCGGACCGGCAGTTCCTCGATCAGCTTCAGCGCCGCGGTGGTGATGGCGATGCCCGAGGCGTCGTCGATGGCGCCGGTGCCCAGGTCCCAGCTGTCCAGGTGGCCGCCGATGACGATGACCTCGTCGGGCTTCTCGCGGCCGCGGATCTCGCCCACGACGTTCTGCGACTGGCCGGTCGGCTCGACCGTCGCCTTGCCGTAGAGGCTCAGCCGCAGCTCGCCCGCCTTCGCCGCACGGCGCAGCTGGTCCGCGTCCGGCGGCGAGACGGCGAAGGAGGGAATGGTCCCCTCGGCCCGCCTGGTCGAGCCGGCGTGGGCGAAGCGGTGGTCGTGGGTGCCCAGCGAGCGCATGACGTAGGCCACCGCGCCCTTGGAGGCGGCGACGCTGGGGCCCTGGCTGCGGATGGCGTTGGAATAGCCGTAGCCCGCGCCGGCCTGGTCGCGCACGGTCGTCTGCAGCACCACCGCGATCTTGCCGTTCAGAGAGCCCGCCGGCGCGTCCACCAGGTCCTGCCAGGTCTCGAACACCACCGCCGGGGCCTCGATGCCCTGGTCGTAGGTGGAGGGCGAACCGCCCAGCATGGTGACCACCAGCGGCTGCGGGTACGGCGCGACGATGGCCCCGCGCTCCTCGCCCCGCACCCAGGTGACCAGGGGGAAGCTCTCGACCTGCACGTTCTCGAAGCCCAGCGCCTTCAGCTTGCTCGCGCCCCACTCGGCGGCGCGGCGCTCGCTGGCCGAGCCGGCCATGCGCGGGCCGAAGCGGGTCGTGATGTCCTCCACCAGCGAATAGGCGATGGTGCCCTGCAGGGCCCGGTCCCGCAGCCTGGCCGCCGTCTCGTGCAGCGGCAGGTCCTTCACCGCGGCCGGCTTCTTCTTCGGCGCCGCGATCGCGCCCGGCGCGACGGCCAGGCTGGCGGCGGCGGCCAGCGCCAGGGTGGAGACGGACAGGACACGGACGAGCTTGGGAATCACGCGGGGCCTCCGGGCAGATGTGCGGCGCGGACCGTATGGGCCGGGGCCGCGGGTCGCAAGCGGCGGCTCGACGAACGGCCGAGACGGGGCGTCGGGGGATGGTCCGGGGCGGCCTGTCGGGCGGTGATTCGAGTGCGGTCGACGGTCAAAACAGGGACGGACGCGTAACCTATTGATTTTCTTTTAGTGACGGCGCGGTAACAGGGAATTCGGAACAGGGAATTTCTCGCGCGGAACAGGGAATTTGCAGGGCCGGGAACTGGAGGGCGAACAGCGGGTGGCGACATGGCTGTGATCCCTCTCCCGGCCGGCCTCTGGGACTGAATTGCACGCTGGTCCGGGGCCGGCGGCAAGGCGTCACCCTCTCCTCCCCTGTTCGCGGCAGCGAACGGGGGAGGGGGACCGCGCGAAGCGTGGTGGAGGGGGCGGGCGTCGCGCTGGAAGTAAGGAGTATCCACGAACCTCACGAACGACACGAACGAGGAAGGCTTGACGCGACACCATTCTGCCGACGCGCCAAGGCGCGTCCTTTCCGCCCGGCAAGCCCACGACCTGTTCGTGCCGTTCGTGAGGTTCGTGGATGAATCCTTCGGAAACGCCGCGGCAGCCGCTCGCCCCCTCCACCGCTTCGCGGTCCCCCTCCCCCATGCGCTGCCGCGCAAGGGGGAGGAGAAGGAACCGCATGACCGCCGCAAGAAGCGGGCGCCGCGGCCTCGGCCGGCCGTGCTAGCCTCCCGCCATGAGCGCTCTCGTCTCGCCCCTGTGGACCGCCCTGTACGCGCCGGGGCTCGACGCCTGCCGGATCGAGCGGCTGGCGGACGGGTGGCGCCTGGCGGGGACGGCGGTGTTCGCCCACGAGCGGGGGCCGGCCAGCCTGGCCTACAGCGTCGACTGCGCGCCGGATTGGACGACGCGGAATGGAGACGTGCGCGGCTGGATCGGCGACGCCACGGTGGAGGCCGACATACGGCGGGGGCCCCAAGGCTGGACGCTGAACGGCGAAGACCAGCCGCAGGTCGAGGGCTGCCTCGACCTGGACTACGGCTTCACCCCCGCCACCAACCGCCTGCAGATGAGCCGGGCCGCCATCGGCGTGGGCCAGACGGTCGACTTCGACGTGGCCTGGTTCGATGGCGAGGGCGGCCTGCGCCGCCTGCCCCAGACCTACGAGCGCCTGACGCCGACCACCTACCGCTACGCCTCGCCGGACGGCGACTACCGCGCCGTGCTGGAGATGGACGACAATGGCTTCGTCACCCACTACCCGACGCTGTGGCGGGCGCAGGAGCCGATGGCATGACCCAGATGCTGGTGATGTTCGACACCGCCATCGGTCCCTGTGGCCTGGTCTGGGGCGAGGCCGGTCTGGTCGCGCTCGGCCTGCCGGAGGAGGACGCGGCGCGCACCCGCGCCCGCCTGGCGCGCCGCTGGCCCGAGGCGGTCGAGGCCACGCCGACGCCCGAGATCGAGGCCGCGATCACGCGCATCCGCGCCCTGTTGCAGGGCGAGCGGGACGACCTCATGGACCTGCCGCTGGACTGGTCGGCGGTCGCCGAGTTCGACCGGCCCGTGCTGGCGATCTGCCGCGCCATCCCGCCCGGCGAGACCCTGACCTATGGCGAGATCGCGCGTCGCCTGGGCGATCCGTCCCTGTCGCGGGGCGTGGGCCAGGCGCTGGGGCGCAACCCCTTCCCCATCGTGGTGCCTTGCCACCGCGTGCTCGGCGCCGACGGCAAGGCGGGCGGTTTCTCGGGCGGGTCCGGCGTCGAGACCAAGCTGAAGATGCTGACCATCGAGCGCGCCCGCACGGGCGCCGCCCCCACCCTGTTCGACGACGATCCGGCATTTGCGGTCAGGGCTGCGCCGAAGCGGTGAGCCAGAAAATTATCCACGGACCACACGGACGGGCGCCCTCTCCTCCCCTGTGCGCGGCAGCGAACGGGGGAGGAGGACCGCGCGAAGCGTGGTGGAGGGGGCGGGCGTCGCGCTGGAAGTAAGGGAAATCCACGAACCTCACGAACGACACGAACGAGGAAAGGCGCGTCGCGAGACTGTTCATTTGACGCGCCAAAGGCCCGTTCTTTCCTCCCGTCAGGCCCGCGACCTGTTCGTGCCGTTCGTGTGGTTCGTGGATGAATCCTTCGTCGCCGTCGTCGCGCTGCAACTCGCCCCCTCCACCGCTTCGCGGTCCCCCTCCCGCGTGCGCTGCCGCGCAAGGGGGAGGAGAGGATGCGTCAGACCAGGTCGCCCGCCCGGGCGGCGACGTCGTCGCCGGCCTCGGTGCGGTCCAGGTGGAGGTAGGCGGACTCGAACCGCGCGACACGCTTCAGGCGGGCGGGGTCGGGCACACGCACGCCCTTGCGGTCCCAGGCCAGGAGGCCGTCGTCGCGCAGGCCCTTCAGCACGCGGTTCACGTGCACCGGCGTCAGGCCGGTGGCGTCGGCGAGGTCCTGCTGGGTGACCGGAAAGGCGAAGGCGTTGTCCCGCGCCTGGCCGATGATGCGGTAGCGGACCAGCATCTCGTAGACGAGGTGGGCGATGCGCTCGCGGGCGGCGCGGCGGCCGTGGTCGATGATGCGGGCGCGCAGCACGGCCGAGTCCGTCATGGTGCTCCACCAAAGCGCCTTGGTGAGATTCGAGAGCTCTCCGAGCGCGACCTCGATCTCGCTGCGGGCGATAAGGCCGCAGGTCGTTTCGCCGACGGCGACGATGTCGTGGTCCATGGCGTCGAGCACGAAGACCTCGACATCGCAGAGATCGCCGGGAACCAGGAAGGCCATGATCTGGCGGTCGCCGCCGGGCAGCTGCTTGCTGCGGGCGGCCAGGCCGGTCAGGACGAGGTGGATCTGGTCGACCTTCTCGCCTTCGTGGATGATGGGCTGGCCAGGCGCATAGGTCTCGCAGCGGCTCCGCGTCATGGCCTCGATACGCGCGCGCTCCTGCGGCGAGAAGGGCGTGTACTGCTCCAGCTTCAGGGTCAGCGGGTTCGGCACGGCGTGCTCCTCAGCGACCATACATATGTTAAACGCGACCGGCGCCCGAAGGCTGCGACGCCCTCTCGTCCCGGGGCGATCCCGCGGGCGGCGAGTCGCGCCGCACTCCCGCCCCATTGGCCGACGATCACGACGGCGCAGCTTGGGTCGGGGAAGCACCATGAAGATCTGGACGATGGCGGCCTGCGGAGCGGCCCTCCTCGCCACCGCGGCCTGCGGCGGCGGCGGCGCGACGGCCGCCGACCAGTCAGGCGCCGCCACGGCGGGCGCACGGCCCTACACCCTGAGCGGCACGGAAGTCTGGACGGTGCCGGATCCGGCGTCCGGCCGCGCCTACGATGTGTTCGTCAGCCTGCCGGCGTCCTATGCCCAGACCCCCGGCCGCCGCTATCCGGTGCTCTATGTCACCGATGCCGACTACGCCTTTCCGGTGATCCGCAGCATCGCGCGCCGGGTCCGGGACGACGGCAAGGCGCTCGAGGACTTCATCATCGTCGGCCTGTCCTACGCCGCCGGCGACGACCCGATGACCAGCCGGCGCCGGGACTACACGCCGACTCCGAACGGCCCGCGCAGGAACGCCCGCGAGGTTCACGGCGGGGCCGAGGCCTACCGGGTGTACCTGCGCGACGAGGTCCTCCCCTTCGTCGCCGGTCGCTACCGCACGAACGAAGCCCGGCGGATCCTGCTGGGCCACTCCTACGGCGCGCTGCTGGGCGCCCATGTGCTCTTCACCCAGCCCGACCTGTTCAGCGGCTACATCCTGGGCAGCCCCTCGCTCTGGTACGACCG
>DASPLM010000238.1:0-5562 GCA_035627575.1 Caulobacteraceae bacterium
CCGGGCGCACACGCTCCGTCCCCGCCCGGACCTGCCGCTGGACGCCGGCGCCGGCTGGCTGCACTCGGCCGACGTCAATCCGCTGGTCCCCATGATCGAGACGGCCGGCTTCGCCATCGACCACAGCATGCCGGCCTGGGAGAAGCAGGCGGGAAACCAGGACTTCCCGCCGGACGACCAGGACGCCTTCGCCGAGGCTTTCGCCGCCTTCGACCGCCGGTTGGAGGAGGCCAGCCGGGCCGGTCGCGACCGGCCTGCCGCGGACCTGCTGGCGCCCGACTGCCGCTGGAACGTGCTCATCGACGCGGTCAGCGCCTACTACAACGGCGCCGAGTTCGACCGGGTGTCGGTCAAGGACTACGCCGCCTACGAGGACACCGACGTGAACTGGCGGGTGCGCGAGGGCTACGGCGCGGCCGTGGCCGCGCTGGGGGCGGGGGTGGAGGTCGTGACCGGCTGCGCCGTGCAGGCGATCGACCACGGCGCCGCACCGATCCGGCTGATCACCGCGAAGGGCGCCCTCACCGCCCGGGCGGCAGTCCTGACCGCGCCGACGCCGCACCTGGCCGAGGGACGCATCGCCTTCACGCCCGACTTGCCGGACAAGCGTGAGGCGGCCGTCGGCCTGCCGTTGGGCTTGGCCAACAAGGTGTTCCTCGGCCTGGACGACGCCCACGACCTGCCCGCCGACGGCCACCTGTTCGGCCGTATCGACCGCACCGAGACCGGCAGCTACACGAGCCGGCCCTTCAGCCGTCCCTATATCGAGGGCTTCCTCGGCGGTCGGCACGCGCGGGGTCTGGAAGGCGAAGGCGCGGGCGCAGCGACGGCGTTCGCGGTGGAGGAGCTGGTCGGCCTGTTGGGATCCGGTGTCCGCCGCCGCCTGGCTCCCCTGATCGAAACCGCCTGGGCGTCAGACCCGTGGTCGCTCGGCGCCTACAGCCACGCCCTGCCCGGCCGAGCCGACGCACGGGCCGTGCTGGCCGCGCCGACCGACGGGCGGCTGTTCTGGGCCGGCGAGGCGACCAGCGCGACCGCCTTCTCCACCGTCCACGGCGCCTGGGAGAGCGGCGAGCGCGCCGCCGACGAGGTCCTGGCCGCGCTGCGTCCCTGACGCCGAGGGACGCAGCGGGGCCGCCAGGCCTCGGCGACGCAGGCATTGCCAAGTCGCCGAGGCGGTGCATCCTGCGGTGGGCCGTGGGGGATCCGATGCGCAGAATCGTCGCCGTCAGCGTTGCGATATCCGTCCTGGCCGCGGCTGCGTGGGCGGACCCGAGACCACAGTTGGTCGATGGCGTCCCCGCCGTCGGTCAGTTCGACGCGACTGACAAGAAGACGCTCGGCTTCTCCATGGACGACTATCGGCTCCAACTGCGCGAGGGAGAGGTCGTCACCGTCACCGCCGAAACCAGCCCCGGACTCAACCTGGGCCTGACGCTTACTCATGCCAGCGGCTCACCCTCCTCGCCGATCTCGGTGAGCGACGGCGCAGGCCGGCGGGTCCGGCTGCAGTTCCGACCGCCCGTCGGCGGCGACTATGTCCTGAGAGTCCTGAACCGGAAGGCGCGCATATACGGCAGCTACACCTTGACGGTGACAAGGGCGCCCGCGCGTACGTCGATCGTCGACCTGATCGACAAGGCTGGCGCGCCGACGGGGGAGGCGACTGCCGCCGATCGGACGCGCGTCGAGGCCTTGCGGAGCGCGATCCTCTCTCCCCAGTGGCGGCCTCGCAAGACCGTCGCAATGGGGTCCGGCGGCGCACTGCCCCCTGGCCTGGGCTTCGCGTGCGAGAGCATGCTGACGGTGGAGACGGTCCCTGCCGATCTGTCGTTCCAACCCGTCCCGAACGAACCGGAGACCTTCGGGATCGTGCGCTATCGCGGCGGTTCCCGCCTTTGCTTTCCGCAGGGCGAAGGGATCATCGACTACGCAGACGGCTCTCGCTGGATAGGCGCGATCGGCCAGATGAAGGTCGCCCGCGGCTACTACGCGGGCATGCCCCGCTATCTCCCCAGGCCCGACGGCTTCGGGGAGTGGAGCACGCCCGATGGCCGCACCCTTTGGCTTCGGGTGGAGGAAAGCGCGGCCTATCCCTGGGGTTGGAATGTCGCGGAGGTGCACGGCGGACCGACCCAGATCGCCACGACCGCCAAGCCGCCGCCTCTCCCTGGCCCGCCGCCGCCGAGAACCGCCTCTACCGCACGGCCGACGACGCCCTCCCAGCCGGCGGCCTCGCCAGAGATCGAACGCCTGCGCCGCCAGAAGGCCGACGCGGAGCGACGGGCGGCGGAGGCCGACGCCGCCCTCAGGACGGCGGAACAGGCTGAAGTCCGCAAGGTCGAAGAGGCCAAGGTCAGGCAGGCCGCCGAGGCGGCGGCCAGGGAGCGCACCCGGCTGGCCGAGGTCAGGCGGGCGGCGGAAGCGAAGGCGGCCGCGGCAAGACCCGCTGCGGCCCCGACCGTCGAGGCTTCGCCAAAACCGGCGGCAAAGCCGGCCGCGGGCGGAGCGAAGCTCGAATATGGGGAGTGGGTTTTCTTCCAGTCGGACAAGGCGCTGCAGTACAGGGTCGCGCTGGTGAAGCAGGAGGGGAACCTGGCCACCCTCCGCTACCAGTTCCGCATAGCCTTCGACGACGATATCCACTGTCGCTCGGCGAGGTGTGAAGGCTACCTCCTCGAAGCCTACAACTTCGATCCCGACACGCGGGAGACGATCACCCAGCGGTTCCTCTATTTCCCGAACAGCTTCAAAGGCGTGTTCGACTATCCGGATGCGGTCACCGTCCGTTTCAAGACGTACACGAACACGCGCAGCTGGTGGGACGCAAAGGCGAAACTGCCGATGTGGGGCTACAATGGAGAAGGCGGGCAGATACTCGGCCTGATACACGGCTGCGCCGACAACAAGCTCGTCGGAACCGAGGAGACCCGTTGCCGCGAGTTCGATTTCGATCGGATGAAGACGGTGCGCTGACGCCTCACGCCAGCCGCACCCCCTCCCGGTGCAGGTCGAGGGTCAGCTTTCGGTTCTCCTCCCGGGACAGGCGCTCGCGGAAGGTCGGGAACACCTCGTCCTCCTCCTCGCGGATGTGCCGCTCGACGATGGCCCGCAGGTCGCGCATCACCGTGATCCAGCGCGGATCGTCCTTGGGCATATTGGCCAGGGTGTAGAGGTGGGTCTTGATGTCGGCGTGGTCCTCGTAGAGGTGTTTGGCGGCTTCCTCCTCGGTCGCGACTTCCCGCAGCGCCGGATAGATCACCATCTCCTCCTGCACCCCGTGCTTGAGCAGGGCCCAATTGATCTTCTTGAACAGGGCCGAGCGCTTGCCGACCTCGTCGGCTTCCGTGGCGAAGACCGCCTCGAAGGCGGCCTCGACCATCCGGTGCTCGGCCTTCAGCACCTCGACCCAGTCCCCCGCCAGCGCCTCGGCCGACTGCCACGCCACCTTGCGGGCGGGGTTCAGCAGCAGGCCGATGGCGATCCCCGCCCCGGCCGCAGCGATGGCCCAGCCGGCGCGCGAGCCGGCGAAGGACTTCGCCTCGCCGAGGTAGGCCGAGCCGCGGCCCTCCATCCGGTGCAGGCCCCGGCGGGCGTCATGAAGCAGGCTGCGGCCGTGGTCGAGCAGGCCTTGGTCGCGGAGGTGGGGAAGGTGCATGGCGGAATCCTGGCGGGTTGACGGGGTCCCCTGCCAAACCCGCCGCGCCGGGCCGTGTTCCCGCACGGGCCGGATACCAAAAAGCCCTCCGCGCGGGGCGGAGGGCTTCTCGTCGTCGGTCGCGACCGGTCAGGCCGCCAGGCGGGCGGCCTTCTGCTCCTGCGCCGCCTTGATGCGGGCTTCGGCGATGGCGTCGGCGATCTCGTGGGTCGGGCGCTTCTCGCTCTCGGAGCGATCCAGCACCTCGTCCAGGGTCTGCATCAGCCGCACCAGCTTGCTCTCGACCCAGGCCGGATCGTAGCTGCCGCCGGTTGCGATGGCGTGCTGCTCCGAGGCCACGTTCGTGATGCCGCCGGCATTGACCAGGTAATCCGGAGCGTAGAGCACCCCCGACCTGAACAGGCGCTCGCCGATGTCCGGCGTGGCCAGCTGGTTGTTGGCGGCGCCGACCACGGCCTTCACCTTGAGGCGCGGCAGGGTCTGCTCGTTCAGCGTCGCGCCGAGCGCGCACGGGGCGTAGATGTCGGCGGCGACGTCGTAGATGGCGTCGGGCGCGACGATCTCCGCGTTGGTGCGCTCGGCCACTTCCCGCAGCACGGGCTCGTTGACGTCGGTGACGATCAGCCTGGCGCCGGCGCGGTGCAGGTGGTCGGCGAGGTAGCCGCCGACGTGCCCGACGCCCTGGACCGCGACGGTCAGGCCATTCAGGTCGTCCTGGTTCCACAGGCGCTTCACCACCCGGAGCGTCGAGCGGAACACGCCGTCGGCGGTCACGGGGCTCGGGTCGCCCGAGCCGACCTTCGGGTCGTCCAGGCCGAGCACATACTTGGTGGTCTTGCGGGCCTCGGCGATGTCGGCGACCGACACGCCCACATCCTCGGCCGAGTAGTAGGTCCCGCCAAGGGTGTTCAGGCAGCGGCCGAAGGCCTGGAACAGTTCAGGGGTCTTCTGTGTGCGGCTGTCGCCGATGATCACCGACTTGCCGCCGCCCATCTCCAGGTCGGCGATGGCGTTCTTGTACGACATGCCGCGCGACAGGCGGAGCACGTCGCGCAACGCGTCGGCCGAGTTCGCGTAGTTCCACATGCGGCAGCCGCCGACGGCGGGCCCGCGGGCCGTGGAGTGGACGGCGACGATGGCGCGGAGGCCGGTCGTTTCGTCGTAGAAGGCGTGGACGCCTTCGTGTCCTGCGAAGTCGGGCGAATCGAACAGAGTCATGCCGGGTATGTGGCTCCCCGTGGAATAAACGACCGCGCCCCTACGCTGGGAATGGGGCCTCCGCAAGGCTTTTGACTGGGTGATCGGCGCCAATGTGTGGACGGTCGAGAAGCTTGGCCACGCGGCTTCGCAGGTGCGGAATCACCTCTTTCTCGAACCAGGGCTCCCGCTTGAGCCAGGCCGTGTTGCGCCACGACGGGTGCGGCATCGGCAGCATTCCGTCGCCGATATACTCGCGCCACGCGGCCACCGTTTCGGTCATCGACCGCTTGGCCCGGTCCTTCAGCGCCCACTGCTGGGCGTGCCACCCGACCAGCAGGGTCAGTTCGACGGCGGGGAGGTTCTCGATCAGGCGCGTGCGCCAGAGCTGGGCGCAGCGCGGCGGCGGCGGAAAGTCCCCGCCCTTGGGATTGGTGCCGGGAAAGCAGAAGGCCATGGCGGCGACCCCGATGCGCTTGTCGCCGTAGAAGGTGTCGTAGTCCACGCCCATCCACTGCCGCAGCCGGTCTCCGCTGGCGTCCGTGAAGGGCCTGCCGCTTTCGTGCACGCGCCGGCCGGGCGCCTGGCCGCAGATCAGCAGGCGCGTCTGCGGGGTCACCCAGACCACCGGCCGCGGCTCGGGAAGCTCGCCGGCGCAGGCCCGGCAGGCGCGGATCTCCGAGAGGAGCGCGTCGAGGCTCAAGGCA
>DASPLM010000239.1:0-11567 GCA_035627575.1 Caulobacteraceae bacterium
CCGACGCCGACGAGATCCACAAGGCGCTGATGGCGACACCGGACGGCAAGCCGACGCCGCCCGAGAACCCGATGTCGGCCGACCGGGTGCGCTGGGAGCACATCCAGCGCGTCTACGAGCTGTGCGGCCGCAACGTCTCCGAGACGGCGCGGCGCCTCAACATGCACCGCCGCACCCTGCAGCGCATCCTGGCCAAGCGCGCGCCGAAGTAGGCGCTCAGGGATTGCGGATGCCGAGCGGGAAGCCGGTCCGGCTCGCCCGCGCCCGGCGTCGCGCCGCCGGGCGGCGGCGGTCGGCGACGATCACGCCCGCGACCGTGCCCAGCCAGGCGAGGATGCCCAGGGCGATGCCGGCGGACTCGAGAACGGTCCAGTCGATGGGCCCGCTCATCGCTGGATTGTCCGGCCGAGGCCACGCCAGCAGGCCCTCAGCTTCGACGGCGCCGCATCATCGCCGCGACGGGCGAGCCACGACTTCACCATTCCCCGCGCGAGGAAGGTCAGGCCGAACACGGCCGCGGCCAGGGCGACCCACTCGATGCCCGGATGGGCGGCGGCGTGGCTGAGGCCGGTCGCCCCCTCCGTGGCCAGGTATCCCGGCGCCAGCATGGCGGGCACCCACACCAGGGCCGAGCCGAGGTTGGCGAGCTGGAAGCGTGTGTGCTTCATCGCCGTGATCCCGGCGATCAGGGGCACGAAGGCGCGCACCGGACCCATGAACCGGCACAGGAAGATCGAGACCACGCCGTAGCGGCGGAAGAACAGGCGGGCTCGCGCCAGGGCGCGGCGGCGGGGCCGCAGCAGGGGGTGGCGCCAGGCGGCGGGGCCGGCGCGCCGGCCGAGCCAGTACGACACCGCGTCTCCCAGCACCGCCCCGGCCACGCACCACAGCACCACCGGCAGGGGATCGAGCACGCCCGCGGCGGCCAGCCCGCCGGCCACCACCATGATCGCCGTGGCCGGGAAGAAGGCGCCGACGAAGACCAGGGACTCGCCGAAGGTGATCAGGCCCAGCACGGGTCCGGCCCAGGCGCCGTGACGTTCGATGAAGCCCGCGAGGGCGGCGACCGTCTCTTCCATCTCAGCGCTCCCGGTGACGCCACGCCGCCAGCCACACGAGGGCCGCGGACACGATGAACCAGAACCCGGTGGCGAGCGCCCAGGGTCCCGCGGTGGGGAAAGCCCGCCATGCCGTCGCCCGCTGGCCGTCGGCCAGCCGGACGGCGACATCCAGCCCTTCGGCGCCGCCGCTGAGGACGTAGTCGATGCCGACCGGCCCCATGACCAGCATCTCGAGCAGGTCCTCGAAGAGGTCCTCCGACCAGGCCAGGCTGAGGAAGGTCAGCAGGAACACGCACCCGGCGACCCACCGCAGCGGATAGCGCAGGCCGATGACCACCGCGCTGCTCAACAGGTAGGCGATGGCCGTACCGGTGAAGAGCGACGCCCACTGCCAGGCCGGGGTCGTCCAGGCGACGGTCTTCACCTGCCCCGGCTGCACCACGTCCGTGATCGGCCCGGTCAGCAGCAGCCGGTCGTGCGGGCCGAAGATCGCCCCGTCCGTCGCCACGGCGAGCAGCATCAGCCACAGGATCATGCCCACGGCGGCGGCCAGCATCCACACGCCGCCGGCCAGCATCTTGGTCAGGGCGTGCTGTTGCCGATCCACCGGCAGGGTCCACAGGTGCGCCCCGCGGAACAGCCGCTCGCCCTTCCACACGGCGAAGGGAGCGAGCAGCGCCATCAGCGGCAGCACGAAACTGGCGTCGGTCGGGAAGTCGAGCTGCGCGCCGTCCTCCAGCACGTCGTTCAGCGCGATCACCGTGACCACCACGACCAGGGCCCCCAGCGCCAGGCCTTCGCGGCGCAGGCCCAGACCGATCGTCTTCACCTGCTCGATGAAGACAGCCCACCCCCCGGGCGCAGCGGAGGCTTCGGGGAGGGATGAGTCCCTGACGGTCATGACGACGTCCTGTGGCGCAGCAGGGTTACGACGGCCTCGTCGAGGCCGAGCGGGGCGACATCGCGGACCACCGCACCGGCGCCGGCCAGCCTGGCTGTCACCTCGGGTTGGTCGCCCCAGATGGTCCAGCGCAGCTCGCGGCCGGGGCCGCTGCGGTGAAGCGCGCGGTCGGCGAGGTCCGGCGGCGCGGTCCAGCCCTCCGGCGCCTCCAGGCGGTAGCTGCGCAGTCGCGCATGCAGGCGGTCGAGCGGGGCCTGGGCCACCAGCCGCCCGTCGCGCAACACGCCGAGGTGTTCCGCCACCCGCTCGACCTCGTAGACGAGGTGGGTGGAGACCAGGATCGTGCAGCCGGTGTCGGCCAGGTGTTCGGACAGCAACCCCAGCACCTCGTCGCGCGCCACGGGGTCCAGGCCGTCGGTGGGCTCGTCCAGCAGCAGCAGGGGCGGCCGGTGCGCCAGCGCCGCCACCAGTTGCAGCCGGCGCGACTGGCCCTTGGACAGGCGGCCGATGCGGCGTTCGGGCCGGACGTCGAGCAGCCGCGACAGGCGCTCCGCATAGGCCTGGTCCCAGGACGGATAGTAGGCGCTCAGGTGGTCCAGCAGCCGGCCGGCGGTCATCCAGCGGTAGCCGGTCTCGACCCCCTCGGGCACGTAGCCCACCTGCGCCCGCACCCGCGCTCCGTGTCGCCGCGGGTCCAGGCCGAGCACCTCGGTGCGCCCCGCATTCGGCGCGGAGAGGTTCATGAGCGTCCGCAGCAGGGTGCTCTTGCCCGCCCCGTTGGCGCCGGCCAGCACATACACCGACCCGCGGGGCGCCTGCAGGTTCACGCCCTCCAGCGCGACCTCGCGGCCGTAGCGCTTGGTCAGGCCTTCGGTCAGCACCGCGTGAGGCCCGGGCAGGGGGGACGCCATCGGCTCGGCCGCGGCGGGGTTTAGGACGGCGACTGTCATTCGGAAGCGGCCTTCAGGGAGGTCTGGCGCGGGAGGGCGGTCCGGCGGATCGCCTCGATCAGTTCCTCCGCACCGATGCCGTGGCGGTGAGCGTCCAGCAGGGCCCGGCCGGCCACGTCGCGCGCCAGGGTCTGCCGCTCGTCGCTCGCGGAGGCGCGTTCGGCGACGAAGGTCCCCTGACCCCGGCGCACGTACACGACCCCATCGCGCTCAAGCTCACGGTAAGCCTGGGCCACCGTGTTGGGGTTCAGGCGCAGGTCGGCCGCCAGCTGCCGCACGGAAGGCAGCGGATCCTCGGCGCGCAGCGTGCCCACCACAAGGGCGCGGCGCACCTCGTCCATGATCTGGACGTAGATCGGCCTGGCGTCGGCGGTGTTGATGGCGAACTGCAAGCGGCGGGCCAGTGCTGGTGAACTAGATAACTAGTACACTAGGTCGGCTTCCCGCTTTGTCAATGCGCCCGTTTGGCCGCGGCGCTGCGGCTTCGGCTCAGGCCGCCTCGTCGAGCGACGGCAGCACCTCGGCCAGACGCAGCACCGTCACGGTCCGTTCGCCCAGTGTCAGGAACCCTTCCACGAAATCGGTGGCGAAGCCTGCCGCCACTTCCCCCGCCGGGTGCAGGTCGCCGGCGTCGATGGTCAGGGTCTCGGAGACGGCGTCGACCATCAGCCCGACCTGCCGCGCCCCATCCCACACCACGACGATGACGTTGCGGTCGTTGGGGGGCGTGGAGCCAAGGCCCAGCCGCGCCGCCAGGTCGATCACCGGCATGACGGCGCCGCGAAGGTTGATGACGCCCATCACGTGCGCGGGCGCCCGCGGCAGGGGCGTCGCCGGCGTCCAGCCGCGGATCTCCCGCACCGAGACGATGTCGATGCAGAAGTCCTGTTCGCGGATGCGGAAGGAGATGAGTTCGCGGGCGGTCTGGATGGCGGCGGTCATGTCGGGTCTTTCCGAAGCAAGAGAGGGGCAGGCGGGGGGTCAGAACTCCTCCCAGCCCTCCTCGATGGCGGTTTCCAGCTTGCGCGCGGTGGCCGCCGCGCCCTGGCCGACCGTGCGCAGGACGGCCTGGCCGCGCGGCGCGGGACGCTTGGGCGCCGGGGCGGCGGCGCGGGCCGGAGCGCCGCCGAGGCGGAAGCGGCTGACGGAGCGCGCCAGTTGGCCGGCCTCCTGGTTCATCGAGTGGCTGGCGGCGGTGCTCTCCTCGACCATGGCCGCGTTCTGCTGGGTCACCTGGTCCATCTCGTTGACCGCGGTGTTGACCTGCTGGAGGCCGGTGGCCTGCTCCTGGGCGGCGCGGGCGATCTCTGCGACCGTCCCGTTGATCTCCTCCACCTGGGTGATGATCCGCTCGAGCGCGCGGCCCGTCTCGCCGACCAGGTCGACCCCGGCGGCCACCTGGCTGGTCGAGGCGGTGATCAGGCCCTTGATCTCCTTGGCCGCCTCGGCCGAGCGCTGGGCCAGGGCCCGGACTTCCGAGGCCACCACGGCGAAGCCGCGGCCGGCGTCGCCGGCGCGCGCCGCCTCGACGCCCGCGTTCAGCGCCAGCAGGTTGGTCTGGAAGGCGATCTCGTCGATCACGCCGATGATCTGGCTGATCTGGCGCGAGGAGGCCTCGATCTGCCCCATGGCGTCGACCGCCTGGGCGACCACCTGGCCGCTGCGGCGCGCATCCTCGGTGGCGCTGGTCGTGGCCGAGCGCGCCTGTTCGGCGCCCGCGGCCGTACGGCGCACGGTGGCGGTGATCTGGTCCAGCGCGGCGGCCGTCTCCTCCAGGCTCGCCGCCTGCTGCTCGGTGCGGCGCGACAGGTCGTCCGACGCCTGGCTGATCTCGCCGGCGCCGGACTGGATGCCGGCGACATTGTCGACCACCACCTGCACCGTGTCCTGCAGCTGGCCCATCGCCCGGTTGAAGTCGGCGCGCAGCTTCTCGTAGTCCTGCGGGAAGGCGTCGTTCAGGCGGTAGGTCAGGTCCCCGCCCGACAGGTGCTCGAGGCCCTCGGCCACGGAGGCGACCACGCGGGCCTGCTCGGCGGCGGCGGCGGCGCGAGCCGCTTCGTTGCGGGCGCGCTCGGCTTCGGTCTCGCGGCGCTGGGCCTCCGTCTGGCCCTGCAGGCGCTCGTTCTCGATGGCGGCCTCCTTGAAGGTCAGGACGGCGCCAGCCATCTCGCCGATCTCGTCCTTGCGGTCCGCGCCGGGGACATCGACGGTCTTGTCGCCGCCAGCGAGCTTGCGCATCACGCCCGTCATCTGCACCACCGGGCGGGCGATGCCGAGGGAGAGCAGCCAGCAGGCGAGGGTGGAGACCGCGACCGCGAGCGCCGCGCCGGCCCAGAGGATGGTCACCGAGAAGGCAACGGCGGCCTGGTGGGCCTTGGAGCGCTCCTTGTAGATCTTATCCTGCGCATCGACGATCGCCTCGTATGCGGGGCGGACGGCGCTGAGGCGAACCTTCGCGATCAGGGCGCGGGCCTCTTCCGCGGCGGCCGGGTCGCGGGCGAGTTCGAAGTGGGCGCGAAGGGCATCCTTGCGCCAATCCGCGACCGACTGGTCGAAAATCGCGAGCGCCTGCTGCTGCTCCGGCCCGGCCGCCGTCTCGAAGGCGGCCTTGGCCTTGTCATAGGCCTTCGACTCCGTCTCGAATTTCGCGAAGAAGGATTCGTCCCGCGTCGCCACGAACCCGCGGGCGGCGTTCTGCTGTTCCACGACCGAGGCGAACATGTCGCCCAGCGCATCGGTGGCGACCTTGGCTTGGTCCTTGGCTTCCGCAGCCGCCGAAATGGCGGTGAGGTTCAAGTGAACGCCTACGGCGACGGCGATGAACAAGCTGATCACGACGGCGAAGCCGCCGATGAGCTTGAGCGAGATCTTGACGTTGTTGAGCATGGGGCCTTGGCGGTTGCGATCTTTTCGAGGGCTGGCCTCGCTTGAATCGCACCTAGGGACCGACGCGTTTAACACCGTCTGAAACGCGCGGCTCTTCCTGTCCGGAAACAGGAAGTTGAGGCTGCGGTGTGGTGACGCAGCGGCGGCGGCGCGGGCTTACAGGAACTGCGCCCCCAGCGCGCCGCCGGCGACCAGCAGGGCGGCGACGGCCAGGGCCACGGCCCACTTCACCAGGCTGTCGCCGCGGCGGTCGACGGTGACCTGGGCCTGCGGGTGCTCGGCCAGCTTCACCAGCGCCCGGCCCGCCCGCATCAGTTCCTCGAGGTTGTCGCGCAGCTTGTTCAGCGGCGACAGCTCGCGCTGCATCCAGCGCTCCACTACCGGCTGGGCCGCAGCCCACAGGTCGTTGTCGGGGTCGATGCGCCGCGCCACGCCCTCGACCGTCACCATGGTCTTCTGCAGCAGCACCAGTTCGGGCCGCAGGCGCATGTCGAACAGGGCGGTGATCTCGAACAGCTGGCCCAGCAGGCGTCCCATGGACACCTCGCTGGCGGGCCGCCCGATCACCGGCTCGCCCACCGAGCGCAGGGCCTGGGCGAAGGTCTCCATGGAGTGGCTGGCCGGCACGTAGCCGGCCTCGAAGTGGGCGCGGGCGACCTGGCGGTAGTCGCGGTTGATGAAGCCCCACAGGATCTCGGCGAGATAGCGCCGCTCGTCCGGACTGAGCCTTCCGATGATGCCGAAGTCGACGGCCGTCAGCCGGTCCGGCGCGGCGCAGAACAGGTTGCCTTCGTGCAGGTCGGCGTGGAAGGCGCCGTGGTCCAGCGCCTGGCTCAGGAACGCCCGCACCACGTTGTCCGCCAGGGCCCGGCGGTTCAGGCCCGGCTGCTCCATCGCCGCGGGGTCGCTCAGCGGCACGCCCTGCGCCCACTCCAGCGTCAGGCAGCGGCGCCCGACGCCCTGCCAGACCACGGCCGGCGCGCGCATGTAGTGGTCCTCGCGCATGATGGCGCCCAGCTCGTCGGCGGCGCCGGCCTCCATGCGCATGTCCAGCTCGAGCAGCAGCGAGCGGGCGACGGTCTCGACGAAGGCGCGCGGCTCCAGCCGCCGGGCCAGGGGCACGAGCGCATAGACCAGCCCCGCGCCCAGCCGCATGACGTCGATGTCCTCGGCCACGCGCCGCTCGATGCGCGGGCGCAGCACCTTCACCGCCACCTTGCGCCCGTCCTTGAAGACCGCCGCGTGGGCCTGGGCCAGGGACGCGGCGCCGGTGGGGACGTCCTCGAAGTCGGTGAACAGTTCGCCGAGCGGCTTGCCGAGCGCCAGCTCGATCTCGGCCTTGGCCACCTCGGCCGGGAAGGGCGGCAGGCGGTCCTTCAGGTGGCCGAGGTCGTTGGCGAAGACGATCCCGAACACGTCAGCGCGGGTGGCCAGCACCTGGCCCAGCTTGATGGCCACGGGGCCGAGGCTCTGCAGGGCGCGGGCGACCCGCTCGCCCGGCCGGCCCATCCGTCCCTTGCGGCTGGAGAACAGGCGCAGGAAGCGGGCGATGAACCGCGCCAGCGGCGGCAGGAACGGGTCCAGCTCCTTCGGCGCCAGGGCGTCGTGGCGGACCAGCACCCAGCCCGCGGCCAGCAGCCGGGCGCCCGAGATGACAGGGTTGCTCATCGCCCGCTCAGATCGCCCAGCCCTGGTGCAGGGCGACCACGCCGCCGGAGAAGTTGGTCCAGGTCGGCCGGTGGAACCCGGCCTCGGTCATCATCGCCGCGAAGGTCTTCTGGTCGGGGAAGCGTCGGATGCTCTCGACCAGGTACTGGTAGCTGTCGCGGTCGCCGGCCACGAGGCCGCCGATGGCCGGGATGACCCTGAAGGAATAGGCGTCGTAGGCCTTCTGCAGCGGCTCGACCACGGGGCGCGAGAACTCCAGGCAGAAGAACCGCCCGCCCGGCTTCAGCACGCGCCGCGCGTCCCGCAGCGCCGCCGACACGTCGGCCACGTTGCGGATGCCGAACGAGATGACATAGGCGTCGGCGCAGGCGTCAGGCAGCGGCAGGCGCATGGCGTCGCCCACGCCCCAGGCGATCTCGGGCTCGGAGCCCTTCTCGCGGCCCTCGCGCACCATCTCGCCGTTGTAGTCCAGCACCAGCACCCGCGCGTCCGGCCCGCCGCGGCGCGTCTGCACCTCCCGCGCCCGCTTCGCCAGCCGCCGCGCGATGTCGCCGGTCCCCCCGGCGCAGTCGACGATGACCTCGCCCGGCTGGGGGTTGATCCGCGCCACCGTCATGTCCTTCCACACGCGGTGCAGGCCCGCGCTCATCAGGTCGTTCATGAGGTCGTAGCGCGACGCCACCCGCTCGAACACGCCGCGCACCAACTGGACCTTCTCGGTCGCATCCACGTCGCGGAAACCGAAGGTGGAGGTGGGGTTCGGCGGGGCGCTCATGGCGGACGGTTTAGCGCGGAGGGGGCGGGGCGGCGAGACGTTTCTATCCCTTTCCTGAGGAGAGGTGGCGAGCGGCGGCGAGGGAGCCGGTGGGGCGTCTGCAGGTGCTTCGACCTCGTCCTTGACTGCTCCGCGCCTCCCTTCGGGTCGACAAGCTCAGGATGAGGTCGACTTTGACGTCAGTAGAAATCCTCATCCTGAGCCTGTCGAAGGACGAGGATTTTGGACCCGGGTCGCGGGACATGACACGCCTCACCCGCTCCCTCTCCTGAAGGATAGGAAGAAGAAGCCATTGATCTCTTGGAGGCCATGCTGCTCCGGCGGTCCGGGCGTCTCAAGGACGCGAAGCGCCGGCTGCGCCGGTCTGCCGGGCGGAGTCCGGCGATCCTTGACACGCCCGGACCGCCGGAGCTCCCATCCAGCAAGAGATGAATGGCGGGGAGGGCGCGTGGGCGCGCGACTTGAAGCACGACCATGGAACACCTGATCATCGAGGTTGAGAGGGACGACGACGGCGTGTGGAGGATCCGCTTCCACGTCGAGGCCGGTCCCTTCATCGGTGACGGCTCCTGCTGGGGTGCGCCCGAAAGTCTGGACGAGTTCGCGACGGCTTTGGGGGGGCACCCGTTGAGGAACGTCGCGACACTCACGTTCGGCTACGGAGAGCTCCCCAACAAAGACGTGCGGCTGCAGCTGACCATTCGGCCGATCGGGGCTGTGGGGCGCCTCGAAGCGAGGGTCGAGATTGCGGACGATCATGACCCGTCCTGCCGTCTGACGACCAAACTGGGCACGACCTACGCGAGCCTTGATCGCTTCGCGTCCGAGCTGCGCGGTATGGTTCGCGGGAATGGTGATCAGGCGCGATTGGTCTCCGGGTAAGGCCGCGCCCCACCGTGTCCTTGGCCCTCCTCCATCAAGGAGGAGGGAGTCAGTCGCGGACACACCCCGCCATCCGCACTTCGAAATCCGCCGCGATCGCCGCCAGCGTCACCTCGCCGAACCGCGCCAGCAGCCGCTGCTCCGCCTCCGCCATCGCCTCGGCCAGCGCCGCGTTCACCGCCTGCTCGACCAGGCAGCGCGGGTCGTCGTCGGCGATGCCGATGCTGAACACGCCCGGGCTGCCCAAGGCCTCGTGGATGTCGCGCAGGGTGATCGTCTCCAGGGGTCGGGTCAGGGTCCAGCCGCCGCCGTGGCCCTTCACCGAGTCCAGGTAGCCGGCCGTCTTCAGCCCCGCCATGGTCCGGCGCACCACCACCGGATTGGTGCGCAGCATGCGGGCGATGACCTCGGAGGTAACGGGGCCGTCGTGCCGGTCCATGTGGATCAGCACGTGCAGCATGCGGGAGAGACGGCTGTCGCTGGGCATGGCGCAGCCTAGCCGATCCACTCACGAAACAAAAGAAGTTGCGTGAGTGGCGACAGCATGCCTATCGTCATGCAACATGGAATGATACGTGAGGAGATCCCGATGACCGATGACGTCATCATCGTCGGCGGCAGTTTCGCCGGCCTGTCCGCCGCCATGCAGCTGGCGCGCGCCCGGCGGTCGATCGTGCTGGTGGACGCCGGCAAACCCCGGAACCGGTTCGCCGAGGCGTCGCATGGCTTCCTCGGCCAGGACGGCGTCGCGCCGGCCGACATCATGCGGCTGGGCCTGCGCCAGCTGTCCGCCTACCCGACGGTCTCCTTCTTCCATGGCGAGGCGACCTCGGCGGCGGCGGAAGACGGCGCCTTCCGCCTCGCGCTGTCGGACGGGAGCGAGGCCGGCGCGCGCAGGCTGGTGCTGGCCAACGGCGTGACGGATGCGCTGCCCCTACCCTCGATGCAGCCCCGCTGGGGCGTCAGCGTCCTGCACTGCCCCTACTGCCATGGCTACGAGGTGCGCGACCGGCCGATCGCCGTGATCGCTGCGCACCCGATGGCCGTGCACCAGGCCCTGCTGCTGCCCGACTGGGGGCCGACCACCTACTTCACCCAGGGCCAGTTCGAACCGAGTGCCGAGGAGGCGGCTCAGATGGCGGCTCGGGGCGTCTCCATCGAACGCACGCCGGTGGTCGAGTTGTTGGGCGAGGGCGCGACGACCCGCGCGCTACGCCTGGCGGACGGTCGCGAGGTCCCGGCCGAGGCGGTGTTCACCGCGCCCGCGACCCGCGTGTCCAGCCCCCTCGCCGCCGAGCTGGGCTGCGCCTTCGACGACGGCATGACCGGCCGGCACATCCAGGTTGACCCGATGCAGCAGACCTCCGTCCCCGGCGTGTTCGCCGCGGGCGACGCGGCGGCGGCGGTTCACAACGCGACGTTAGCCTCCGCCGCCGGGGTGCTGGCGGGCGTGGCCGCCCACCGGTCGCTGGTGGCGGAAGCCGCGGCCCAGCGCGGAGCGGCGGCATGAACCCCTTCAGCGATCCCGAACACGTCGTCCTGTACACCGACCGCGCGCCCCGCTCGGTGCCGGGCTACGCCGATCTACAGCGCATGGCGCGGCTGCTGCTGGCCGAGCGGGTTCCTGACGACGGCCGAGTGCTGGTGATCGGCGCCGGCGGGGGCCTCGAACTGAAGGCCTTCGCCCAGGCTCAGCCCGGCTGGCGCTTCGTCGGCGTCGATCCGTCGGGGCCGATGCTGCGGCTGGCCGAGCAGACCTTGGGCCCGGACGCTCCGCGCGCCGCCTTGCACGAGGGCTATGTCGAGACCGCGCCGGAAGGTCCCTTCGACGGCGCGACCTGCCTGCTGACCCTGCACTTCCTGTCCGCGGCCGAGCGCGTGGCGACCCTGGCCGAGATCCGCCGCCGCCTGAAGCCCGGCGCGCCGCTCGTGGTCGCCCACCACAGCATCGTCGAGGACCACGACGAGCGTGCGCTCTGGCTCGGCCGCTTTGGCGCCTTCGCCGCCGACGCGGGGCTGAGCGCCTTCCGCGCGCCGGCCGCCACCCAGTCCCTGCACGCCAGCCTGCCGATCCTGTCCCCTGAAGCGGACGAACATACGCTGGCGGATGCGGGGTTCTCAGACGTGCGGCTGTTCTGGGCGGCGCTGACGTTCCGAGGGTGGGTCGGGTACGCCTAGACTTCATCCCTCTCCCCGGGGAGTGGGCTCGCCCGTGCCGGCCCCTCGCGCAGCGGGGGGAAAGTCCACGGGCGAGGATGAGGGGATGCGCGGCGCCCGGACCCGGCGCGTCCCGCCCCCTCATCCCTATTCGCTTCGCGGATCCCTTCGGGTCACGCCAGGACCTCCGGCTTCGCCTCCGGTGCGTGAGCCTCCCTTCTCCCGCCGGGAGAAGGATTGATCGGGCGGGCGGACCAGCGCGCAATCATCGCGGACCCCACAACAGC
>DASPLM010000240.1:0-2828 GCA_035627575.1 Caulobacteraceae bacterium
TCCCGCCTTCATCGACGCCGCGACCGCCGCGGTGCGGACGCTGGTGCCCGACCTGCCGGTGATCGTCGTCGCCCACCTCGGCGACGGCAACGTCCACTTCATCCCCTTCTTCACCTTCGACGCCTGGAAGGCCGTCGCCGACCGCGACGCGCTGGGCGCGGCGATCCGCCACGCCGTCAACGACGAGGCCGCCCGCCTGAAGGGCACCTTCAGCGCCGAGCACGGAATCGGCCGCGTCCAGCTCGGCGAGATGGAGCGCTACAAGCCGGCCGTCGAACTGGCGCTGATGCACGCCGTCAAGCGGGCGCTCGATCCGCAGGGGATCTTCAATCCCGGCCGGCTGCTGCCGCCGGGCTGAGCCCGCTCTCTCCACCCCTTCCCGCCGGCCCGGCTTGGGCCGGGCCACCAAGAGGAGTTCCGCCATGAGCACGCGCCAATCCGGCTGGTCCCGCCGCACCCTGCTGAAAGCCGGCGCCGCAGGCGCCTCGGCGCTCGCCATGCCGGCGATCTGGAGCCCGGCCCGCGCGCAGAACAAGCGCATCGTCGTGCGCGACGACGGCGGCATCTACACCAAGGCCTATGGGGAGGTCTTCTACCGCCCCTTCACCCAGGCGACCGGCATCGAGGTCGTCGGGGTCCAGGCCAACGCCGAGCCGACCGCCCAGATCCGCTCGATGGTGGAGGCCAAGTCCTACACCTGGGACATGGCCAAGATCAGCCAGCCGGCGATCCTGATGCTGACCGGCGGCGCCAAGCCGCTGCTGGAGAAGCACGGGCTGGAGAACGACCCGGCCGTCGCCGCCATCCCCAAGCAGTACATGTCCGAATACGGCGTCGGCACCAACGTCTACACCACCGTGCTGGCCTACCGCACCGACGCCTTCAAGGGCCGCAAGGCGCCGTCCTCGTGGAAGGACTTCTACGACGTGGCCAACTTCCCCGGCCGCCGGGCGCTCCGCAAGCACCCCTTCGACACCATCGAACAGGCGCTGATGGCCGACGGCGTGCCGGCCGACAAGGTCTATCCCTGCGACCTCGACCGTGCCTTCAAGACGCTGGACCGCATCAAGAAGGACATCTCGGTCTTCTGGACCAGCGGGGCGCAGGTCGAACAGATGCTGATCTCCGGCGAGGTCGACATGGTGCCGGTCTGGGTGTCGCGTCCGCAGGCCGCGATGGCGGCCGGTGCCCCGGTCGGCATCGTGTGGGACCAGAACATCTGGGGCCTGGACAGCTGGGCGATCCTGGCCGGCACGCCGAACGCCGACGCCTGTCGCCAGTTCATCAAGTTCACCTCCGACCCCAAGCGCCAGGCCGAGCTGGTGAAGTTCTTCCCGGCCGGCGTCACCCTGCCGGACGCCTTCAAGAACATCGACGCGAAGGTCGCCACCGACTGCCCGACCTTCCCCGACAACATCAACCGCGGGGTGAAGATCGACGCGCAGTACTGGCTGAACAACCAGCAGGCCGCGATCGAACGCTACAACGCCTGGCTGCTCGGCTGACGACGGAGGGCGGCTTCGGCCGCCCTTCTCCTCACTCTCCAACGTCCAATTCCTCGCGAGGAGGCGTCCCCGTGTCTTCGTCCAGCCTCACCGTCCAGGGCCTCGCCAAGCGCTACGGCACCTTCGTGGCGCTCGCGCCCACGGATCTCGTCGTCGCCGCCGGCGAGTTCCTGACGCTCCTCGGGCCGTCGGGCTCCGGCAAGACGACGCTGCTCAGCCTGCTCGCCGGACTCGTGGCGCCGGACGAGGGCTGCGTGCGCATCGGCGCGCGGGACGTGACCTACGTCCCGTCCTATGAACGCGACATCGGCGTGGTGTTCCAGAACTACGCCCTGTTCCCGCACATGACGATCGCGGAGAACATCGCCTTTCCGCTGAAGATGAGGAAGGTCCCGGCGGCCGACGCGCGGAAGCAGGTCGAAGCCGCGCTGGAGATGGTGCACCTTCCCCACGTCGCCGGCCGTTACCCGCGCGAGCTGTCGGGCGGCCAGCAGCAGCGCGTCGCCCTTGCCCGCTGCATGGTCTACAAGCCCTCCATCATCCTGATGGACGAGCCGCTGGGCGCGCTCGACAAGAAGCTGCGCGAGCAGATGCAGCTGGAGATCAAGCGCCTGCACCGCGAACTGGGCACGACGGTCGTCTACGTCACCCACGACCAGGAAGAGGCGATGACCATGTCCGACCGCATCTGCCTGATGAACGCCGGGCGGATCGAGCAGCTGGGCACCGCCGCCGACCTCTATTTCCGTCCGCGCTCGCTGTTCGTCGCCGATTTCCTGGGCGAATCCAATCTGCTGCCGGCGGCGTTCGGCGAACGCGTCGCCGACGAGGCGGACATCCGGCTGGGCAGCGGCAGCATTCCCGGACGCGCGCTCGCCAACGGCCACGACCTGCCGCCGGGCGCGTCCGTCCGGGTGATGGTCCGGCCGCAGAACATGGCCATCGCCCGTCCGGCCGAGGGGGCCGCGCCCGGCGTGCTGGGCCGGGTGTCGGACGTGATGGTCACCGGCAGCCTGACCAAGGTCTATCTGGAACCGCTGGACCGCGGCCTGCCGCCGCTGGTCGCCGCGTTCCCCACCCGCAACGAGGCCGACGGCGTCCGCATCGACGATGTGCTCAGCCTCTCTTGGAACAGCCGCGACGCGGTGCTGATCGCCGATCCGGGCGGCGCCCCGGGCGGTGCCCTGGGTGGTGTTGGCGCGGGGATGGCGTGACATGAGCGGCCAGCCCCTGACCGTATCCCGCGCCGCCGACGCCGGACGGCGCGCCGCCCCGCCCGCCTGGCGCAAGCCGGTGCTGATGGGGGCGCCGCTCGTCCTGCTC
>DASPLM010000241.1:0-6053 GCA_035627575.1 Caulobacteraceae bacterium
TGACCTGGCTCGGCATGCACTGGGACGAAACCGACAACCAGTCGGCGCGCTTCGCCCACTACGAGGCCGCAGCTGAAAAGCTGAAGGCCTCCGGCAAGCTGTACCCGGCCTATGAGACGCAGGAAGAGCTCGACCGCCGCCGCAAGGTGCAGCTGTCGCGCGGCCAGCCGCCGATCTACGACCGCGCCGCCCTGAAACTGACCAAGGACGAGATCGCCGCCTACGAGGCCGAGGGCCGTCGCCCGCACTGGCGCTTCCTGCTCGACGGCCGGCGCGTGAAGTGGAACGACCTGGTCCGGGGCGAGTGCGAGGTGGACACCGCCTCCATGTCGGATCCGGTCCTGATCCGCGCCGATGGGGCCTTCCTCTACACCCTGCCGTCCGTCGTCGACGATGTGGACATGGCGATCACCCACGTGATCCGCGGTGAGGACCACGTCACGAACACCGGCGCCCAGATCGAGATCTTCCAGGCGCTGGGCGCGCGGGAACCGATCTTCGCCCACATGCCGCTGCTGGTGGACCACGAGGGCAAGGGCCTGTCCAAGCGCGACCTGGAAGGGCCGCTGGCCATCGGCCGCCTCCGCGACGCCGGCTACGAGCCGCTGGCCGTCATCAGCCATCTCGGCCGTATCGGCACCAGCGACCCGCTGGAAGCGACGACATCGAACATGGCGCTGGCGGAGACCTTCGGATTCGACAAGATGGGCCGTTCACCCGCGCGCTTCGACGTCTCGGACCTCGATCGCCTCAACGCCGCCGTCCTGCACGCGACTCCTTACAACGTGGCCAAGCCGCGGCTGGAAGCCCTGGACTGCGATCTCGGCGAGGCGTTCTGGAGCGCCGTGCGCGCCAACCTCGTCAAGTTTGACGAGGTGAGCCAATGGGCTCAGGTGGTGCGCGGGCCGGTGCACCCCCTGATCGAGGACATCCAGTTCGCCGAGGCGGCTGCACGCCTGCTGCCGGACGAAATCGACGAGACGGCCTGGTCGCGGTGGACCGAGGCGGTGAAGGCGGAGACTGGCGCCAAGGGCCGCAACCTGTTCATGCCCCTGCGCAAGGCGGTGACAGGCCTGGACCACGGTCCCGACATGGCGGCCATGATCCCCCTGATCGGCAGCGAGCGCATCGCGCTGCGCCTCAAGGGCGAGGCCGCCTGACCCGCGCATAAAAAAGCCCTCCCGGCGACGGGAGGGCAGGACGGGGAGGCGGGGGTAGGCCGCCTCCCTGATCCGAACCGGCGGGATTCAGGCGGCGGCGTTGCAGGCCGCGACCGCTTCCGGCGACAGGGTCTCGCCACGCCAGGTGAACGCCGTCACCTGACCAAGCTTTGCGACCACCCGGCGGCAGGCGCGGTCGGCCGACTGGGACTTGCCGCCCGTGGCGATGCAGACGCCCGAGGCGCATTTCCAGATGGTGCCGTCGACGATGATCTTGGCCGGCGCCTTGTCGGCGTTGGCGAGCTTGAGATTGTTGTCCGATCCGCCCTGGGCCGAGGCGGCGCCGGCGAGGGCGGCGAACGAAAGGGCGAGCGTGAGTGCGAGCGTGCGCATGATGTCATCTCCTGAACGGCGCGTGGGAGCGCGCACCGCCATTAGTGCGTTTCTAAAAAGAACTGTCAAGGCCCGTTGCAATTAGAAATGCACACGACAACGGAACCACATTCAGTTATCGCAGATAACCGGTCGCTGTCACGGTCTCGACGCGGCTGAAACCGCCCTGCGGCGTCAGGGCTCAGGCGGCTTCGGCGGGGCGCAGGAGGGCGGGGACGATCTGCTCGACGCTATCGACGCTGATCCAGGCGTTGCGGAACGACGGCGGGGTGAGTTTCGCCTCGATGGTGTGCTCGAACAGTTCGAACAGCGGGTTCCAGAACCCGTCGAGATTGGCGAAAACGACGGGCTTGACGTGCAGGTCGAGCCGTCGCCAGGACAGCAGTTCGACGATCTCCTCGAGCGTGCCGATGCCGCCTGGCATGACCACGAAGGCGTCCGACTGCTCGAACATGATCATCTTCCGCTCGTGCATGTTCGATACGACGATGGTCTCGACGTCGTCGAACAGCATTTCGCGGCCGCGCAGGAATTCGGGCATGATGCCCAGCACCTTGCCGCCGGCCTCGTGCGCCGCCCGGGCAGCCGCTCCCATGAGGCCCACGCCGCCGCCGCCGTAGACCAGCTTCAGCCCCGCCTGGGCGATCTCCCGACCGAACGTAGTGGCCGCGGCCAGGTAGCGGGGGTCGGCGTCGTTGGACGATCCGCAATAGAGACAGACCGACTCAGGGCGCCGGGAAGCGGTGGACATCAGGGAAACTCCAGAGGCGGGACGCAGCTTGCGTGCACGTCCGTTCGAAACAATCTAGCTAAGGTCTAGTTTCGGCTGAAGGAAGAGCAGAGATGCGGCGAACGGCGGTCCCGACCGCGGCGGTGCTGCTGTCGATGGCGATGGCAGCCTGCAGTCAGCGCGACAAGGAACCGGCCGCGGTCGAGCTCACGGCGGCCGAGCGTGCGGGCTATCTCCCCGCGCCCGAGGTCACCCAGGTGGTGCGCGCGCCGGGCGGGGGGCTGATGGTCCATGGCCGCTCCAAGCCGGGCGGGCGAATTCGGGCAACCACGCCCTCCGGCGAGGCCTACGGCGCCACGGCCGGCGCCGACGGACGCTTCGCGGTTGAGTTGCCGGCCATGGATGCGGCTCTGCTCGCATCGGTCTCGGTGGAGGAGCGCGGGCGTTCGACGCTCGCCGAAGGCTGGCTGTTCGTTCCACCGGCCGAGCCCTCCCGCGCCGCGCTGCTGCGGCCGGGCGCGGCGGCCTGGGTGTTCGGCTCCGAACCCGGACTTCTGGCCGCCGTGGACTACGACGCGGACGGCGGCGCGGGGGTCTCCGGCAAGGCCGATCCGGACGCCGAGGTGCGCGTGCTCGTCGACGGGGCGCCTGCTGGCCAGGTGCAGGCCGATGCTCAGGGCCGCTACAGCCTGCGTCTGAACCGCGTCGCGCCCGGCGAACACACCATCCGCGTAATCGCCGGAGACGAGACGATGGAACGGACTCTGGCGCTCGGCGTCAGCGCCCCGGCGCAGACCTACTTCGCCGTCCGTCAGGCCGGCGGATGGCGCGTCGACTGGACCACGCCCGGTGGCGGGCTGCAGTCGACGGTGATCGTCGCCGGAACTGCAGCCTCGTGAGCCGCGGCATGCGCGGGGCGCGGCGGGACGGCCCGCGCGAAGTTCCGCAGGAAGGGCCGAACCCCGGCTTCTTCAAAGCCATGGGAGATCTGGTGCAGCTGGTGCTGCGCTCGCGGGCGCCGGGCCTGGGCTGGCGCTTGCCCTCGGCGGTGGTCCTGACCATCGCCGGCAAGGCCCTTGGCGTGCTTGCGCCCCTGATGCTCGGTGCTGCGGTGAACCGACTGGCCGAAGGGCGCAGCGCGGAAGCGGGCATCGCGTTCGGCTTCGCAGGTCTGGCGACGGGATGGGCCGCGATCCGCTTTCTGTCCACCGCCGCGCCGCAGGCCAGGGACGCCCTGTTCCAGACCGTCTCCCTGGCGGCGCAACGCAAGGCCGCGGCCGAGGCGTTCGCCCACGCCCTGTCGCTGTCGCTGGACTACCACCAGACAAAGCGCACCGGGACCCTGTCGCGCACCATCGACCGCGGCGCCCGCGCCGTCGATTTCCTGATCCGCATGCTGGTCTTCACCCTGGCCCCCAGCGCGCTGGAACTGGTGCTGGCGGCGGGCGTGCTCTGGGGCGCTTACGACTGGCGCTTCGCCGCCGCCGCGGTGGTCACCGTCGGCCTGTATGGTGTCATCACCTTCGTCATCTCCGACTGGCGCATCCGCCATCGACGCGAGTTGAACGAGGCTGACTCCGAGGCCGCCGGCCGGGCCGTCGACGCCTTGCTGAACTACGAGACGGTAAAGTCCTTCGGGGCCGAGGCGCGGGCCGCGTCCGACTACGACCGGGCGCTGGCGGACTATACGGCTGCCTCGGCGAAGGCGACCGGCTCCCTCGCCCTCCTGAACATCGTCCAGGGAGCTGTGATGAGCGCCGGCCTGGCTGTCATGGCCGTGCTCGCCGGCATGGAGGTCGCCGCCGGGCGCATGGGGCCCGGCGACGTGACGGCAGTGGTGCTGGTGCTGATCGGGCTCTACGGCCCGCTCAACATGTTGGGGTTCGCCTACCGCGAGGTGCGGCAGGCCTTCATCGACATGGAGGCGATCAACGCCTTGGCGCGGGAGAGGCCGGACGTGGCCGACGCGCCCGACGCCATCGACCTGCCGCCAGGATCGGCGCGTGGGGCGGACCTGCGCTTCGACCACGTGGCCTTCCGCCACGACGCCCGGATCGGCGGGCTCGAGGATGTGACCTTCCGGGCGGCTCCCGGCTCAACGACCGCCGTCGTCGGTCCATCAGGCTCCGGCAAGACTACACTGGTGCGGCTGGCGCTGCGCCTGATCGATCCCCAGTCAGGCGACATCCGCATGGACGGCTGCGACCTGCGCAAGGTGCGGCAGGGCTCGCTGCGCCAGGCCATCGCGCTGGTCCCCCAGGACGTGGCGCTGTTCAACGACACGCTGCGAGCAAACGTCGGGTTCGGCAAGCCCGGCGCCGATGAGGAGGCAATCTGGCAGGCGCTGGAGGCAGCCGAACTGGCCGAGTTCGCCCGCTCCCTGCCGGACGGGCTGGATACGCGGGTCGGCGAGCGCGGCCTGAAGCTGTCGGGCGGCGAACGCCAGCGGGTGGGCATCGCCCGCGCCCTGCTGGCCGACCCGCGCCTGCTGATCCTGGACGAGGCCACCAGCGCCCTCGACAGCCGCACCGAGGCGGCGATCCAGCGGACGCTGCGGGCGGCCATGGCGGGCCGCACCACGCTTGTCGTCGCCCACCGCCTGTCGACCATCGCCGACGCCGATCAGATCCTGGTGTTGAAGGCTGGTCGCGTGGTCGAGCGCGGCGCCCACGCCCAACTGCTGGAGCAGAAGGGCGAGTACGCCAGCCTGTGGCGGCGTCAGACCCGCGGCAAGGCCTGACGCCACTCCAGGACTACTCGGCGGGTTCGGGGGCAGCGTCGGGGCTCTTGCCCCATGGCAGTCGCCTGCCCGGCAAACCGCCCCAGTCCTCACGGTCAGCCTTCCGGCGCGCCCGCACACGAGCCAGGACTGTCGTCGGCATGGCCAGCATCACCGGCGTCAGCAGCAGGGTGAGGAAGGTCGAGAACGACAGGCCCCAGACGATGGCGCCGGCCATCTGCACCCACCATTCCGACCCGGGCGGCTTGTACTCGATGGTCCCGGTGCGGAAGTTCGGCTCGACCTGGAACATCAGCGGGAGCAGACCGACCACGGCGGTGAGGGTCGTCAGCAGCACCGGGCGGAAGCGCATCGCTGCGGCCCGGAGGGCGGCCTTGTCGGCCGGCTCGCCCGCCCGCTTCAGCTGGTAGAAGGTGTCCACCAGCACGATGTTGTGGCCGACGATGACGCCCGCGAGCGCCACCACGCCTGTCCCGGCCATGATGATCGAGATGTAGTCGAACGTGCCCATTACGTTGACCTGGATTCCCAGCACGACTCCGACCGTCGACAGAACCACGGCGAAGAGGGTGCAGAACACGCCCCAGAAGCTGTTGAACTGCCACAGCAGGATCATGCCCATCATGAACAGCGACACGGAGATGGCGATCAGGAAGAACATGCCGGCTTCGGCCGTCTCCTCGTCCGCGCCGCGGAACTTCCAGCGCACGCTCTCGCTGATCCCGGCCTTCTCGATGGCTGGGCGCAGTTGGTTGATGATCTGGTTGGCCGCCTTGCCCTCTTCGGCATTGGCTTGGATCACGACCACGCGCTGGCCGTCGCGCCGGTTGATGCCGGTGACCTGGGGCGCGGCTTCACGGGTGACGAAGTAGCTGGCCGGCACGGGGCCCTGCGACGTCATGGTCTTCAGCTGGTCGAAGGTGGACAGGTTCCGCGCGTCGGCCGGGAAGCGGACGCGGATGTCCAGTTCCTGGTCGGTGTCGTCGGGACGGAAGCGGCCGGCGAAGGCGCCGTTGGTGGCGAACTGGAT
>DASPLM010000242.1:0-5489 GCA_035627575.1 Caulobacteraceae bacterium
ATGATCGGCGGCACCCTCGCCCATCTGATCGGCCTGAAGGAGCTGGGAGACGTCGTTTTGTTCGATATCGCGGAGGGTATTCCGCAGGGCAAGGGCCTGGACATCGCGCAGTCGTCGGCGGTGGAAGGGTTTGACGCCAGCTACCTCGGCGTCAACGACTATGCCGGCATAGAAGGCGCCGACGTCTGCATCGTGACGGCCGGCGTGCCGCGCAAGCCTGGCATGAGCCGCGACGACCTGCTCGGCATCAACCTCAAGGTCATGAAGGCCGTCGGCGAGGGCATCAGGCAGCACGCCCCGAACGCTTTCGTCATCTGCATCACGAACCCGCTCGACGCCATGGTCTGGGCCCTGCGCGAGTTCTCGGGCCTGCCGCACCACATGGTCGTGGGCATGGCCGGCGTGCTGGATTCGGCCCGGTTCGGCCTGTTCCTGAGCGAGCGCCTCGGCGTCTCCGTCGAGGACGTGCGCGCCTGGACGCTCGGCGGCCACGGCGACGACATGGTGCCGATGGTGCGCTACTCGACGGTCGGCGGCCTGCCGCTGCCGGTGCTGGTCGAGCAGGGCCAGATCTCGCAGGAGGAGCTCGACGCCATCGTCAAGCGCACCCGCGGCGGCGGCGGCGAGATCGTCGCCCTGCTGAAGACCGGCTCGGCCTTCATCGCTCCGGCCGAGAGCGCCATCGCCATGGCCAAGAGCTACCTGAAGGACAAGAAGCGCGTCCTGGCCTGCGCCGCCTGGGTCGACGGCCAGTACGGCATCGACGGCATGTACGTGGGCGTGCCCTGCGTCATCGGCGCCGGCGGCATCGAGCGCATCGTCGAGTTCCCCATGGACGAGGGCGAAAAGGAGATGTTCGCCAGGTCGATCGCGTCCGTCCAGGGCCTGATCGACGCCTGCAAGTCGATCGAGCCGTCGCTGGCCTGATGACCCAATCCCTCGGCCCCACCCTGGAAACCGAACGCCTGATCCTGCGGCCGCCGCTGGCCGAGGATTTCGACGCCTGGGCGGAGTTCCTCGGCGACGAGGAGGCCGCCCGCTACATCGGCGGCGTCCAGGCCCGGTCTCAGGCGTGGCGGTCGATGGCGACCATGACCGGGGCCTGGGCGCTGCATGGCTTCTCGATGTTCTCGGTCGTCGAGAAGTCCAGCGGCGACTGGGTGGGCCGGCTGGGGCCGTGGGCGCCCGAAGGGTGGCCGGGCACCGAAGTCGGCTGGGGGATCGTCCGCTCCGCCTGGGGCAAGGGCTACGCCACCGAGGGCGCCACGGCGGCCATCGACTGGGCGTTCGACACCCTGGGGTGGACCGAGGTGATCCACACCATCGATCCGGACAACATCGCTTCGGCGGCGGTCGCGCGGAAGCTGGGCTCCTACAACCAGGGCGAGGGGCGGCTGCCGGCGCCGTTCGACAAGTTGCCGGTCGACGTCTGGGGCCAGACCCGGGATGAGTGGCGGGCGCGCCGGGGAAGCGCCGCCTAGTACCAGCCTTCCTCGCGGAGGGTGCGTGCGTAGGTGCGGCTGACCGGCGCCTCGATCCCGTTCTTCAGCACGAAGGTGGCGCGGCCGTCGCCGCGGGCGACGTCGTCCACGGCCTCCTTGGCCACCCACCAGGAGCGGTGGGTCTGGGCGCCCTCGATGCCCTCCAGCTCGCCGATGGCGTCCGACAGCCGCATCAGGATCAGGTCCGAGCCCCGGTCGGTGTGGATGCGCAGGTAGTGGTCCTCGGCCTCGACCGCATAGAGGGTCGCGCCCTTCAGCTTCGTGGGCAGTCGCTCGAGGAACCGCGGCGGGGCCGATCCCGCCGGGGCGGCGTGGGTCTCGCGGGGCCGGCGTTCCATGAAGTAGCTGATGGTGGTCATGGCCGCCGAGACCACCGCCACGGGCCCCAGGTTGTAGACCAGGTGCATCAGCACCCAGCCCCGGTCGAAGAAGAGGTTGGTCCAGGACCAGACCACCAGGGCCAGCGGCGGGGTCATGGCGACGGCGACCGTCAGGCAGGCCAGGGCCGGGCGGCTGGCGAACCAGGGCGAACGGAACACCATGCGCGCGAACACCGTGCCGATCACGCCGCCGGCCAGCATCAGCGGGATCCAGTAGAGCAGGCGGCGGTCCAGCGGCGCCGCCTCCATGCCGAAGGCCCCGACGAAGGCCAGGAAGGCGCCGGCGGCGGTGCAGACCAGGGCGCCGCGCAGCCAGTCGCGGGCGCCTTCGTACACGAGCGGATATCGCACGCCGCCCGCCGGCCTCGCTGGTGTCCCCTGCTCGCTCACGCCTCGGCACCCCTGCATCGCCCCGCCGGCCCTGCAAACCACGAAACGCGAGCGGATTGAAGGCCGCCGTTGGCGATGCGCGAACGGCGGCGGCGGTCGTTCGCGAACTCGGCGCGGCGCTCCACGCAGAGCCGCTGTCGCCCGGCCGCGGCGCCGGCCAGGGTCTGATCGACGGCGGGACCGCCCCGCCTCCGCATCCACGGAGACCCAGATGAAAGCCCAGTTCGCCAAGGCCCAGTTCGCAAAGGCTCAGTTCGCCGGCGCCGCCGCCGCCGCCCTGTTCGCCGTCAGCGCGGTCGCCCAGACCGCCGCCCAGCTCACCCTCGCCTTCGACTGCGAGACCAAGGCGGGGAACGTGATGCTCGCGCTCTACGACAGCGAGGAGGCGTTCGACCGGGGCGGGCGGCCAGTGAAGGCCATGAGCGTCCCCGCCGGCCAGACCGCCACCATCGAGGGTCTGGCGCCCGGGACCTACGGCGTGAAGTCGTTCCAGGACATCAATGGCGACGGGAAGATGAACACCAATCCGTTCGGCATCCCGACGGAACCCTACGCCTTCTCCAACAACGCCCGGGGCCACATGGGCCCGCCGACCTGGGCCGAGGCGCGGTTCGAGGTGCCGGCGTCGGGCGCCGCCCAGACCATCCGCCTCAAGTGAGGGGGACGATCATGGAATTGACCCGCCGCGCCATCCTCGCCGGCTCCGCCGCCTTCGCCGCCGCCTTGGCCGATCCGGAGACGGCCTGGGCCGCCGCCGTGAACAGGGCGGACTGGAGCCTGGGCGTGGCCGACCTCGACGGCGACATCGCACCCCACCCAATGCGCCTCGTGCGAGGCCGGGCGCCGGCCGCCCTGTCCGGCGTGCTCTATCGCAACGGGCCGGCCAGGTTCCGCCGCCCCGGCGGGAACAGCACCCACTGGTTCGACGGCGACGGCCTGGTGCGCCGCATCGCCATCGACGACGGCCGCGCGACCTTCGCCGCCCGCTTCGGCGACACCCACAAGCGCCGGCTGGAGACGCAGCTGGGCGCCATGGTGGTCCCGGGCTTCGGCACGCCGGGGACCTCGGCCGCCAAGTTGTCCGGCAATGACGAGGCCAACGCCGCCAACACGTCGGTCTTCGCCCAGGGCGGCAAGCTGTGGGCCCTGTGGGAGGGCGGTTCGCCCCTGGAAATGGACCCGGCGACTCTGGCCACCCGCGGCTTCGTCACCCTGCGTGATGATCTCAAGGCCATGCCCTTCTCGGCGCACCCGCGCTATGAGCCCGACGGCACGGTGTGGAACTTCGGCCTGGCGGGGATCCAGGCGATCCTTTGGAAACTGTCGCCCCGGGGCGAGCTGCAGCAGGCCGAGGTCATCAAGCTGCCCCGCGCCAGCTACTTCCACGACTTCACCGCCACCGAGCGTTGCCTGATCATCGTGCTGCAGCCGTGGATCCGCGAGCGGATGGCCATGCCCTACATCGACGGGCTGACGTGGCGGCCGGAGCAGGGAACCCAGGTGCTGGTCATCGACAAGGCCGACCTGTCGCGGCGGCGCGTCTGGGAACTGCCGGCCTTCTCCTACTTCCACCTGGGCGACGCCTGGGAGGAAGGCGACGGCACGATCCGCTTCGACCTGTGCTCGACCACCGATCCGATGTTCGGGGTGGACGGCGCGCGCAAGATCCTGCTCGGACCCGCCGCCGGCGCCTCGCCGCCCCACGCCACCCTTGCCCGCATCGCGCTGCACCCCGACGGCCGCGGCGTGTACGAAAGCAGCGACACGGTCGCCGAATTCCCCAGGAGCGACCCGCGCTTCGCCGGCGAAGCCCGGCGGCTGACGTTCCACGCAACCGGCATCGGCGACGGCGACGCCCACCTGCCGCGGGGCCTGGCCGCCACGGACCTGCACACCGGCCGCAGCGACGTCTGGGACGCCGGGCCGCGCCAGCTGGTGGAGGAGGGGATCTTCGTGCCGCGGCCAGGCTCGACGGCCGAGGGCGACGGCTGGCTGGTCGCCACCAGCATCAATCTCGACGCCCAGGCCACCGAGCTGCACGTCCTGGACGCCCGCCGCGTCTCCGCGGGTCCGCTTGCCACCTTCCGGGCGGACGCGGTCGCGCCCTTCACCTTCCACGGCGTCTTCGTGCAGGGGGCGCGACGATGAGCGGCCGCACCCTTCCCCTCCGCACGCTTGCGGGCGTCGCCCTGACGCTCGGCCTCGTCGGCGCCGCGCTGGTCATCACGCCCGAGGGGATCGACCTCGGCTCGGCCGTGGCGTTCCGCCCGCACGCCCCGGACTGGGCGCTGTTCGCCAGCCTCGCCCCGGCCATCCAGGTTCACGTCGCGGCGGCGGCCGCGGCCTTCGTGCTGGGCCTGGTCCAGCTGTGGGGCGCCAAGGGCACGGCCGGGCACCGCGCGATTGGCTGGGCGTGGGTCATCGTGATGCTGACCGCGGCGATCAGTTCGCTGTTCATCCGGCAGCTGAACCACGGCCTCTTCAGCTTCATCCACATCCTCACGGGCCTGGTGCTGGTCGGGTTGCCGATGGGCGTCTACGCCGCGCGGAAGGGACGGATCGCGGCCCACCGCAAGCACATGACCGGGATGTTCGTGGGCGGGGTGCTGCTGGCCGGCGCCCTGGCCTTCCTCCCGGGGAGAGTGATGTGGGAACTGCTGCTGGGATAGCCCGCTGGCGCTACGCTCGCGCGCACATGGCGCGGAAACCTGCCGAGGCGAACCGGACCATCGCCCCGTAGGCGGAGGGCAGGTCGCCCGAACGGCACAGGCCGCCGGAGAGGCGGTCGAGGCGGCCGGTCTCGCCCAGCGTCAGGGTCAGGGCGCCCGACAGGTTGTGGTAGGCCCAGTACAGGTCCTCGTCCCTTGAGCCGGGGATGGCCTTCTTCAGCAGCTCGACGAGGCGGTAGATCACCGGATCGAAGAACCGCGCCATGGTCTCGCCGCCCCAGCCGGGCTGGGCGTTCACCTGGGCGATCAGGGCGAAATAGTGCTTCCAGCCCGGCCCGCCCTTCTCCGCCCACTCCAGGGTAGGGCGCAGGAAGGCCTCGATCACGCCCTCCGGTGTCATGGCCTCGCCCGCCTCTTCGGCGTAGCGGTCGAGCGAAGCGAGGCGGTCGGTGTTGAGGATTTCGGCGCGGCGGAGGAACACCGCGTCGAACAGCCCGCGCTTGGCGCCGAAGTAGTAGTGCACCAGGGCGGTATCGACTCCGGCCTCG
>DASPLM010000243.1:0-8368 GCA_035627575.1 Caulobacteraceae bacterium
GGCGGACGTGCTGCGCGGCGCGGCCGGGGCCGACGTCCTGCGCGGCGGCGGCGACGCCGACCGCCTGTTCGGCGGCGACGCCAACGACCAGCTGTTCGGCGACGCCGGCGCGGACGAACTAAACGGCGACGCCGGAGCCGATACGCTGGACGGCGGAGCGGACGCGGACCGGCTGGACGGCGGGCTAGGCGCCGACAGCCTGTCCGGCGGCGACGGCGACGACCAGATCACCAGCACCAGCTACGCCGATGGCGCGCGTGACAGCCTGATCGACGGCGGCGCGGGCCTCGACTTCGCCCTGATCGACCGGTCGACGAGCACGGTCGCGATCACCTTCAGCATCGCCAATCCGGCCATGACCCAGACGTTCGACGGCACGCAGCTGCGCAACGTCGAGCGGATCAGCTACCAGGGCGGGACGGGCGTCGACACGATCACCGGCGGCGCCCTGAACGACGTGCTGAACGGGAACGCCGGGAACGACGTCCTCAGCGGCGGCCTCGGCGGGGATGCGCTCGACGGCGGCGACGGGGCGGATACCCTGCACGGCGGCGCGGGCGGCGACACCGTGAACGGCGGGGCCGGCGCCGACACCCTGAACGGCGATGGCGGCGACGATACGCTGCGCGGAGGGCTGGACAACGACACGGTCAGCGGCGGCGACGGTATCGACAATCTGTATGGCGAGTCGGGCGCCGACACCCTGACGGGCGGGGCGGGAGCCGACTACCTCGACGGCGGCGCCGACGCCGACTCCCTGTCCGGCGGAGACGGCGACGACCGGATCTACTCCGAGGCGAATTCGACCACGGCCGACACCCTCGTCGACGGCGGCGACGGGATCGACACGGCGATCCTGCGCTGGCAGGCGGCGACGGCGAACATCACCCTGAGCCTCGCAGATCCGTCGGTCACCCAAGTCGCCAACGGCACGACCGTGCGTGGCATCGAGCGGTTCGAGGAGTTCCGCGGCGGTTCGGGGGTGAACACCATCACCGGCGGGGCGCTCGCAGACTACATCATCGGCGGAACGAACAACGACCTTCTCGCCGGCGGGGACGGCGCGGACAGGCTGGTCGGTTCCTCCGGGGGGGACACCCTGCTCGGCGGCGATGGCGACGACAGCCTCGACGGCGATGTGGACGACCTTCTGCTCGACGGCGGCGCGGGCCTGGACACGCTGCGTATCTACGCCAGCAACTTCGCCGGAGACATTTCCTTCAGCATCGCCGACCCCTCCGTCGACCAGGTGTTCGGCTCAGCCGTGGTGCGGGGCGTCGAGCGGCTGGATCTCACCCTGGGCAGCGGCGCCGACACCGTCACCGGCGGCGCGCTCGACGACCTGATTTACGGCCAAGGGGGCAACGACGTGCTCGCCGGCGGGGGCGGGCGGGACCGGCTCAGCGGCGGAGCGGACGCAGACACCCTGCTGGGCGGCGACGGAGACGACACGCTCAGCAGCATCGACGCCTCGGACCTTCTGATCGACGGCGGCGCCGGGACCGATCTGGCCTCGATCAGCGTTTCGGGGATCACGACCAACATCGTGTTCAGCCTCGCCGATCCGTCGGTCGACCAGATGTTCGGCACGACCCTCATCCGCAATGTCGAGCGGATGGAGCTCTGGTCGGGGCAAGGCGCCGACATCCTGACCGGCGGGGCTCTCGCCGACAGCATCCGGGGCGGGGCCGGCGACGACTTCATCTCGGGCGGGAGCGGGCAGGACGCGCTGTACGGCGAGGCAGGCGCGGACCGGCTTTCGGGCGGCTCGGGCAACGACACCCTGAGCGCCGACGAGTTCGACCTCCTGGCGGACGGCGGCGAGGGTCACGACAGCCTCAGCCTGACCTGGTCCGGGACAGCGGCGGTGGTCCTCGATCTGACGAGCGGCTCGGCCCGGATCGGCGATCTGGTGATCCGGAACATCGAACAGCTGACCTTCGTCTCCAACGGGGGGGCGCCCGACCGCATTACCGGAACCCTCGGCAACGACGACCTGCGCGGCGGGTCCGGCGACGATGTCCTGGTGGGCGGCCTGGGGAGCGACCGGCTGACCGGCGGTAGCGACAACGACGTGCTGGAAGGCGGCGTCGGTATCGACCAGCTGTTCGGCGAGCAGGGCGACGACCTGCTGGACGCCGGCGCAGACAACGACCACCTGGACGGAGGCGACGGTCGCGACCAGCTCGTCGGCGGGCTGGGCGGGGACAACCTGTTCGGCGGCGCCGGCGACGACGTGCTCCGCGGCGGCGAAGGCGACGACCGCCTCCAGGGCGGGACCGGCAACGACCTGCTCGACGGCGGGGAGGGTCTGGACCGGGCCACCCTGACCTTCGTCGGCATGAACACCGGAGCCAGCTTCACCCTTGCGGACGGTCTGGTGGTCCAGACCGCCGAGGGCAAGGACACCCTGGTCTCGGTCGAGGCGGTGACCGCCCAGGGCAGCAGCTATGCCGATCGGATGACCGGCGGCGACTTCGACGACGACCTGAACGGTCAGAACGGCGACGACGTGCTGGTCGGCGGCGGCGGTATCGATCGTCTCACCGGCGGCAATGGCAACGACCAGTTGCAGGGCGGGGACGGCGACGACATCCTCGGCGACTACGTGGGCGTCAACCTGCTGGATGGCGGAGACGGCATCGACACCGTGACCCTGCAGGCGAACGGGTCGGTCGGCGTGAGCTTCACCCTGGCGCATGGTGCGACTTTCGTCGGCGCCACCGGCGCCACCACCGTGCGCAATATCGAGGCGATGACCGCCTACGGCGGCTCGGCCGGCGACAGCTTCACGGGCGGCGGCTACGCCGAGAGCCTGTTCGGCAACGCGGGCGACGACGTGCTGCGCGGGGGCGGCGGCGCCGACGTGCTGGAAGGCAGCGCGGGCGCCGATGTCCTCGAAGGCGGCGATGGCGACGACATGCTGCGCGCCGACGCGGCGGACACGCTGGTGGACGGCGGGGCGGGCGTCGATACGGCCCGGCTGAACCTCGGCGGCGACACTGCCGTGGTCGTCGACTTCGATGGTTCCGCAGCGGACCAGGAGGTCGGCGGCGTCGTGCTGCGCAGCGTGGAGCAACTGCAGCTCTACACGGGCAACGGAAACGACGACCTTACGGGCGGCGATGGCGCGGATGTCCTCGAAGCGGGGCTCGGCAGCGACCGGGTCGACGGGGGCGACGGGGACGACCAGCTTTCGATTCGGGTGGAAGGCGACGACGTCGCTCTGGGCGGTGCGGGGAACGACCGGATCAACCTCTCAGGCACGTCCGGCGCCGGCAGCTTCCTGTTCGACGGCGGCGAAGGCGACGACCAGCTCTACGTGTTCACCTCCCCCTCCTACGAAACCGTCGGCACGATCCTCGGCGGCGGTGGGAACGACCTGATTGTGGTCCAGGAACTGTCGTCCGGATCCATCGACGCCGGCGACGGCGACGACGTGATCGAGATCCGAAGCGGATCGCTGAACGCGGCGATCACGCTGGGCGCCGGCTCTGACCGGGTCCAGGTCAGCGGCGCGACGATCCAGGCCGGCACGGTCGTGGATTTCACGACCGGCGCGGGCGGCGACATCATAGACTTCTCGAAGGCTCTGCCGGGCCATGTCGGCAACCCCTTCGCGGGGCCGGCGCGACTGGTGCAGTCGGGGGCGGACACCCTGGTGCAGATCGACGGCGCGACGGTGCTGGTGCTGGCCAATGTGCAGGCGACGGCCCTGACCTCGTTCAACACCGGCGGCTTCAACACCCTGCTGGGACCGGTCACCGAGACGGGCACCCGGGACGACGACCTGCTTCAGGGCGGACCGTTCGACGATGAGCTCATCGGCGGGACCGGAAACGATATCCTGGAAGGAGGGGCTGGCGCAGACCTGCTCCGCGGCCAAGGCGGCGCCGACACCCTGCGGGGCGGCGAGGGCGCCGACGAGCTGCGCGGCGAGAACGGCAACGACAGCCTCTTCGGCGAGGCCGGCGACGACGTGCTGGAGGGAGGCGCGCGCCCGGACGTCATCGATGGCGGCGAGGGCTTCGACACGGCCTCGTTCCGGATGTCGACCGCGGGCGTGACCATCAACCTGCAGACCGGCGTCCACGGCGGCGATGCGCTGGGCGACAGCTTCTCGTCGATCGAGGCCTGGGTGCTGTCCAGCTTCAACGACGCCTTCTTCGGGACGGCGGCGGACGAGACCGTCGCCGGCGGGCTGGGCGACGACGTCATCGACGGCGCCGGCGGGATCGACAACGCCGACTACCGCAACGCCACGTCGGGCGTGGTCGCCAACCTGGTCAACGGCAAGGCGACCGGGGAGGGGATCGATACCCTCCTTGGCATCGAGAACCTGCTGGGCTCGGACTTCAACGACACTTTGACGGGCGATGGCGGCGCCAACCGCCTGGAGGGCGGGGCGGGGAACGACACCCTCTCGGCCGGGGCGGGCGCGGACAACGTGCTTGGCGGGGCGGGCGACGACCGCCTGACCGGCGGCACGGGCGCAGACATAATCGACGGCGGCGAGGGGACGGACACCCTCTACCTGGCGGCCCTGACCACCGGCGTGCGCATCAACCTGACCACCGGGATCCATGTGGGGGCCGAGGTCGCGGGCGACACCTTCACCTCGATCGAGGCCTTCACCCTGACCAGGGCGGCGGACAATTTCGCGGGTTCGGCCGCGGGCGAGCGCGCGGACGGGATGGACGGCAACGACATCCTGAGCGGGCAGGGGGGCGACGACACCCTGAACGGCGGCAACGGCGACGACACCGTCAATGGCAACGAAGGCGACGACCGAATGAACGGCGGCGCGGGGAACGACCGGATGGACGGCGGCGACGGCGCGGACGTGCTGACGGGCTCGACCGGCGACGACTACATGAACGGCCGCGACGGGGACGACGTCCTGGACGGCGGGGCGGGGGCCGACACCCTGATCGGCGGCTACGGCATCGACGTGGCGACCTACCGGCTCTCGTCGGCGGGCGTGGACATCAACCTGACCACCGGCATCCACACCGGGGACGCGGCGGGCGATACCTTCGGTTCGATCGAGTACTTCGTGCTGACGAACCACAACGACAGCATCGTCGGCACCTGGGCCTCGGACATCATCCGCGGCATGGCCGGGGACGACGTGCTGGACGGGGGCGATCGCCACGACGGCCTGAGCGGAGGCGAGGGCGACGACGTGATCTTCGGCGGGATCGGACGAGACAACCTGCAGGGGGAGGCGGGGAACGACGTCCTCACCGGCGGGTCCGAATCGGACCGCTTCTGGGTGTCGACCGGGAACACCGGCCACGACATCGTCACGGACTTCCAGAACGGCCTGGACCGCATCCGCATCACGGGCGGCGCCAGCGCGGACAGCTTCTCGGACCTGACGATCAGCGCCAACGGCGATGGCTGGGCCGTGATCACCCTGCCGGACGGCTCGACCATGACCCTGCAGGGGGTAACCACCGCAGAGGTCGGCGCGAACGACTTCACCTGGAGCTAGGCGCCGGCCCGGAAGGCGAGACGCCCGCCGCGATCAGCTCGCGGCGGGCGCCGTCGTGCCTCGTATCGCCGTACGCATGCGTGCGCGCTGTTCCCCACCGGGGAACTCGTCTGGCGGATTGTGCGGGAAAGATGGAGGCCCGGCCCGGAATCGAACCGGGGTACACGGATTTGCAGTCCGCTGCGTAACCACTCCGCCACCGGGCCGGTGCGTCGTTTTCGCGAGAGGCGGAGGGCTATCAGATCGTTACAAGCGCTGCAACGAGCAGTTCGACGCGCGCGCGATCTATTGCCGTTTCTGGCGCGCCAGCCCTATAAGCGGCCCCGTTCCGGGCCCGGCGCGATCCGGACTCCAAGGCTTTGGCGCGAAAGGTCAGCGCGATGGATCTCATCTCGGCCCGCAAGAACATGGTCGAGTCCCAGGTGCGGACGAACGACGTCACCGACACGGACCTGCAGCGCGCCCTGCGCACCGTGGCCCGCGAGCGATTCTGCGCCCCGGCCCGGGCGTTCGCCGCCTATGCCGAGGCCGAGGTCGAGATCGCGCCCGGCCGCTGGCTGATGAAGGCTCGCGACGTGGGCAAGCTGCTGCAGGCCGCGGCCGCGCGGCCGGGCGAGAAGGCCCTGGCCATCGCCGCCCCCTACGCCGCCGCCGTGCTGTCGGAGATGGGGCTGGACGTCACCGCACAGGAAGCCGACGCCCGCGCCTCGGCCGTGGTCGAACAGGGCCTGCGCGACTACGGCGCGGCGCTGGTCACCCAGGATTTCGCCCGGCCGCCGGGCGCGGACTACGACCTCATCATCTGCGAGGCGGCCGTCGCCGAGGTCCCGGAGGCGTGGCTCGAGGCCCTGAAGCCCGGCGGCCGACTGGCCGTGGTGCTGCGCGATGGGCCGGTCGGCAAGGCCCGCCTGTTCGTGAAGTCCGAGCGCGCCGTCTCGTCGCGGGAATTGTTCGATGCGACACCGCCGGTGCTGGCGGGTTTCGAGCGGACGCCTACATTCCAGCTCTAGACGCGACGGATTTCCCGCCCGGCTACGTGAAAAAAGCTTAACTGGCCAAGCGCTAGTTAGACATTCACACGGTGACTATAGAACACGCGTCCGCCGAGCGGTCGTAAGGGGATTACGGATATGTCCAACCGCCGTCGCGCGCTTTGGTCCGGCGCGGCTCTCGCCCTGGTGATGTCTCTGGCGGCCGGTTCGGCCTCGGCGGAGACCCTCGCGGAAGCCATCGCGCTCGCCTACGAGACCAACCCGACGCTGCAGGCGCAGCGGGCCGAGCAGCGGGCGCTGGACGAGACCTACGTCCAGGCGCGCACCGCGCTGCGGCCGACTCTGGATCTGGGTCTGAGCGCCACCTACGAATCCCGCGCCAACGGCTCCGAGGCCGACTCGGGCAGCTTCGGCCTGTCGGCGACCCAGCCGATCTGGACCGGCGGCCGCGCCGTCCGCGGCATCGACGCCGCCCAGGCCGATGTGCTGCAGGGCCGTGAGAACCTGCGCGCCCTGGAAGCCCAGATCCTGGCCAACGTGGTCCAGGCCTATGTCGACGTCCGCCGGGACATCGAGGCCCTGCGCATCAACCAGGAGAACGTCTCGGTCCTGCAGCGCCAGCTGGAAGAGGCCAGCGCTCGATTCGAGGTCGGCGAGATCACCCGCACCGACGTCGCCCAGGCCGAAGCGCGCCTGGCCTCGTCCCAGGCCCAGCTCGCCTCGGCCCAGGCCCAGCTGTCGGTCAGCCGCGCCAACTACGCCTCGGTCGTCGGCCAGTCGCCGGCCGACCTGGCGCCCGAGCCGGCGCTGCCGGGGGTGCCCACCACCTTCGACGAGGCGATCAACGTCGCCGAGCGCGAGAACGCCAACGTGCGCGCCGCCGAGCGCGCCGAGCAGGCGGCCCGCGCGCGCCTGGCCGTGGCCCGCGCCCAGCACAACCCGACCGTCGGCCTGTCGGCCAGCTACGGCTCTTCGGACACCCTGGACGACTTCGCCTCCAACTTCTTCGACAACGACAACGCCAGCGCCACGGCGCGGGTATCGGTGCCGCTGTTCACCGGCGGCCTGAACCGCTCGCGCGTGCGCGCCGCGCTCGAGCGCACCAACTCGGCCCAGATCCAGATCGAGGGCGCCCGCCGCGACGTCCTGCGCAGCGTCAGCCAGAGCTGGGCGACGGTGGTCTCCACCCGCGCCGCCTTGACGGCCAACGAGGAGCAGGTCCGCGCCGCCCAGATCGCCGCCGAGGGCGTGCGCCAGGAGGCCCAGGTGGGCCTGCGCACCACCCTGGACGTGCTGAACGCCGAGCTGGAACTGCGCAACGCCCAGCTGGCCCTGATCAACTCTCGCCGGGACCAGTACGTCGCCACCGCCCAGTTGCTGGCCGCCATGGGCCGACTGGAGGCGCGCAACCTGGTTCAGGACGTGCAAGTCTATGATCCGGCGCGAAACTTCAACAAAGTCAAGGACAAGGGCTCCGTGCCGTGGGAAGGCGCCATCGAGGCGCTGGACCACCTGGGCGCGCCGTCGGGCGATCACCGCAGCAAGGACAAGGACGCGCCGATCGACACCCAGCTCGAGGCGATGGCCACTGGCCCGGCCAGCACTCCGGTGCAGCCGCCGCGGTGACCGCGAGGCGCGTTACGGTCAAGGTAAGGCTTCGTTGATTCCTAGGCCTTCCAATGCGAAGGCGTTTGCGGGGGGACCGTTTCCCCCGTAGGCTGCAACCAACCGCCAGAATTCGCCAGACAGGGCTCCTAGCGCGCATGTCCGAACAGACCGCCCAAGAACCGACCATGGAGGAAATTCTCGCCTCCATCCGCCGAATCATTTCGGAGGACGATGCGCCTGCGGCCGAGGCGGCTCCCGCCGCGGCGCCCGC
>DASPLM010000244.1:0-9438 GCA_035627575.1 Caulobacteraceae bacterium
GCCTTCGCCCGGGACGCTCTCGACCCCGACGTCGCCCTTCATCGCCTCGGCCAGGCGCTTGACCACGGCCAGGCCCAGGCCCGCGCCGCCGAAGCGGGTGGCATGGGCGGGGTCGGCATGGCCGAATTCCTCGAAGATGCGCTCGCGCGCGTCGGACGGCACGCCCGGGCCCGTGTCCGACACCTCGAAGCGCACCCGCGCGCGGGAGCCCTTGCGCACGGCCGAGACGCGCAGCAGCACGCCGCCCGTCTCGGTGAACTTGGCGGCGTTGCCGGCCAGGTTGAACAGGATCTGCCGCAGCCGGCCGTCGTCGGCGATGATCTCGGGCACGTCGCGTTCGACGCACCAGGCGATCTCCAGCCCGCGCTCGTGGCAGCGGGGGCTGAGCAGCTCGGCCACGCCCTGCACCAGGGCCTCCAGGTCGACCGGGGCGTTCTCCAGCTCCAGCTTGCCGGCCTCGATGCGGGCGAAGTCCAGCAGGTCGTTGATAAGACCCAGCATGTGGTCGGCCGAGGCGCGTGCGGCCTGGACGTAGGACTTCTGCGCCCCGTCCATCCGCGTTCGCGACAAGAGTCCCAGCATGCCGATCACGCCGTTGAGCGGCGTGCGCATCTCGTGGCTCATGAGGCGAAGGAATTCTTCGCGGGCCTTGAGCTTGGCGTTCTCGTCGCCGGCCATGGCAGCAATCCCTGACTCTACAGGGGGAACTGTGCGGCCGATTTCGTTAACGCGGGCTCACCGAGCGGGGCTGTGGAGGGGGATTGGATCGAAGCGTTGTGGGACCCGCCGTGATCCCCGGACCACACCGACGACACTGACGATGATCGCCCCATTATCACCGTCATTCCCGGGCGGAGGAGAGCGTCAGCGACCCGCGGACCCGGGAACCCAGCAACCCGCACCTCTACGCTGCGAAAGGATGCCGGCGACGGGTGTCGCGCTGGCCAGGTTCTCGGGTCTCCGGTCCCCTCGGGTCAAGTCCGAGGGTCCCTCGCCCGAGAATGACGACACTTGAGGGAGGGTAGACCTGGTCACCTGAACCCTCTGCGCCCTGATCCTCTTGATGGAATGGTGCGCCCGGTCGGAAGGCTGTCAAGGACGAGGCCTTCGGCCTCGCAAGCGGAGCTTGTGGCCCTTCGGGCCATCCTTGACTGCCTTCCGACCCGAGGGCGCGAGAGTTCCACCAAGAGGTTCAGGACGTGGTTTGATCGTGCCGCTAAGCGGCCAGCGATATCCGCCACCTCCATCACTTCGTAGTCTCCCTCCCCATGTGCTGCGCACAGGGGGAGGAGAGTTGGCCCTCCCCGGCCTCACCCGCAGGCGTACTGGAAGACGAGGCTGCGCTGGCCGTTGCGCTCGGCGGTCTGGCGGACATAGCCGACCTGACCGCCGTGATCGACGCGGCACCACATGGCGCCGTCGGCGCGGACGCAGTCGTCGACCACCAGGCAGGCGTTCTTCGGCACGACCGCGAGGGTGCGACCCGAGCCGGGGTGTTCGCGCAGATTGGCCGAAGTCAGGGTCTGGATGCTGTCGCCGGGCGCGGGCGCGCGCATGGCCGAGGGCTGGGCGCAGCGGCTGCTGTCGCCGAGCACGGTGCAGGTCGGCGATCCGCCGCCGCCCCACTGGCTCCCCCACTGGCCGCCTGCTGCGTTCGGGACGCGCGGCGGGGAACCGGCGCGGGTGAAGACCACCGGACGGCCCGATCGGTCCTCCCCGACCAGTTGGTCTCCCCGGCGGGTCAGCACCGCCAGTTCGCGGTCGCCGATGCCGAGGATCACCACCTCGCCGCCGCGCACGCGCCACTTGCTGACCCCGAACAGGTCGCCCGAGCAGCCGAAGGAGCTGGCGGCGAAGGCGCCGAAGCTCTCGGTCGCCTTCAGCTCGACATCGCAGGTCTGGGTCGCGCCGCTCATGCCCGCGGCCTCGACCTTCCACTTGCCGGTCACGTCGCCGCCGCGCTGGGCCAGCGCCGGGCCCGCCACGGCCGCGGCCAGCAGCAGCGAGGCGGCCAGCGCGCCCCCGACGATCCTGTTCATGACGTCCCCTCCCGAAACAGCCGCGCTTCCTAGCGAAGGCAGGCCGGTGCGGGAAGAGGCCGGCTCACAGTCGCATCTCCAAGCGCCCGCTTACGGCGACCACCCCATGCCGCAGCACCCGGTATTCGGCCACGTACACGCCCCGCGGCCAGCCTGCCGGCGGACGCCGCTTGCCGACGTAGTGCAGGTCCTGGGCCCGCCATCGGCTGAGGGGCTCCCGCGCGCCCTGCGCGAGCATCGTCCCGTCGGGCGCCCTGAGTACGACCTCGGTCACGTCCCCCGGCATCAGGGCGATGGACCGGAAGTAGGCGATGAGCCAGGGCGGGGACGCGCCCACGGGCTTGATGTGCCCGTTCTCGATATCATCCATGCTGGGCTCGCCCGAGGTCCAGCCGGCGTTGAGCAGAACGCCTGGACGGTACGGCATCCGGGCCGCCGCCGCCGGCCGCCAGAGGCCGGGGCCCTGGGCAGGGCACGACGGCGAGGCGCTCATCTCGGGCGCGAAGGGATCGACCGCCTGGCCGTTCCGCCTCACATCCATGTGCAGGTGCGGGAACTCGGTGAGGCCGGACAGGCCGACCAGGCCGATCGGCTGGCCGGCGGAGACGACATCGCCCGGCTTCACCCGCACGCTGCCGCGTCGAAGGTGGCAGTATCCGGTGGTCCAGCCCCCGCCGTGGTCGATGACGACGGCGTTGCCGCAGCCCAGGGGGTCGTTCGGATCGAGGGTCCCGACGCCGATCTGGCGATCGGCCACCGAATCGCGGGTCCGCACCACCTTGCCGGGCGCCGCGGCCAGGACCGCCACGCCGCGGCGCAGGGCGACCATGTCCGGCAGGCGGATGTCGATGGCCGGGTGGCCATCGTAGGTCTTGAGCCCGCAGCGATAGTCCCGGGTCCCCGGACCAGGATCGCGGTCGACGTAGTGCTGGATTTCGCAGGTCTTCCCCGGCTCGCACGCCAGCGGAAAGGAGAGGCTCGGTGGGCCGGCCGGATCGCGCGTCGATCCCGTCCCCGTCGGGATCCGCTGCGCCGGGGCCGGCCCGGCGAGGAGGGCGACGAAGGCGGCGGCGGCAATCACCCGTTGGATCATTGCGGTCATGACCCTCGCTCCGATACGGCTCCGTGTCTCTAGCCCGGACGACCGCCGCCCGGAAGGTCAACCGCCGCGGCGCACGCCCAACAGCAGGCGGTCGTGGGCATCGGGGTTCGGCTGCGGCCCGCCGCCGGCCAGCATGCCCACGTAGAGGTCGAGCACGCCGTCCCCGTCGAGGTCGGCGATCTCCACGGCCACGCCCGGTCCGGCGACCGGCGCCGGCAGCGCCTCGGCGGTGACGTCGCGGAAGCGGCCCCGGCCGTCATTCTCCAGGATCTGCAGCGGACCCATGTTCACCCGCACCAGGTCCAGGTCGCCGTCGCCGTCGAGGTCGGCCAGGCGGCCGTCCAGGGTGGTCTCGGCGTCCGCGGGCAGGCGGTCGGCGCCGGCGCGGGTGAAGCGGCCGCGGCCGTCGTTCAGCAGCAGGGCGTCGGCCGGCGCCTTCCCCTGCCAGCCGACGTGGCTGAAGTAGAGGTCGACGTCGCCGTCGCCGTCCACATCCCCTGGCTCGACCTTGCGCGCCTCGACGAAACCGGCCACCGGGAGGCGCCCCGCGGTGTCGTCGCCGAAGCGGCCCTTGCCGTCGTTGATCCAGAGGGCGTGGCCGCCTTCCATGCCGAGGACGATGTCGAGATCCCGGTCACCGTCGATGTCGACGAAGATGCCGTCCTGGCCGGTCGCCGCCTCGCGCGGCAGGCGCGTGTCGGTGTCGTCGCGGAAGCCGCCCTTGCCGTCGCCGATCAGCAGCCGGTCCTGGCCGGCGCCGGTCAGCAGCAGGTCGAGGCGTCCGTCGCCGTCCACGTCGCCGTGGGCGACGGCGTCGGCCTCGGTGTCGGGGATGCGCCCGGGCACGCGCTCGAATCGCCCGCCGCCGGCGCCGCGGTAGTACTCGTGCGTCGGGGTGCGGCCGAGCCGGATGTCGTCCTCGCTGACGATGAGAAGGTCCAGCACGCCGTCGCCGTCGAAGTCGGCGATGGAGACGTCCTCGCTGTCGTGGCCCGGCAGGGGCGGCCCCCCCTTCGTCTCGTCGGCCGAGAGGGGCGGGAGGCGCGAGGAGCCGTCGGTGAACACGCCCTTGCCGTCGTTGATGAGCACCGTGTTCAGCAGCCACTCCTGGGCCGTCACCAGGTCGAGGTCGCCGTCCCCGTCGATGTCGGCGGCCTCGACATCCATGGTGTTGTTGGGAAGCGCGCCCTTGGGCGGCAGGTGGGTGGCGCTGGCGTCGCGGAACCAGGGCTGGGCGACAGCGGGCGCTGCGCCGACCAGGGCGACGAGCGAGCAGGCGAGCAGCAGACGTGTCATCACGAGACCCCCTTTTTTGGCGGGGCAAGGTGAGCACGCGTCCGGCCGGCCGCCCAATGAAAGGTTGGAAAGGTTTCTCGGGGCGGGGTCGGATGCGGCGACGCCAGCCCCCCCTCCCCTGTCGTGCGCCTGCGGGCCGCGGACGTGCTGGCGGGGCGGTCCCGCTCCCGCAGACCTGCCTATGGGTTGAACACCACCTCGCGACGACCGAAGTCGAGCGTCACCTGGGCGAAAGCGCTAAGGGTGTCGGCGCCGATGAGCAGGGCCGGGGTGTCCTCTAGGCCCCACAGGCTGAAGGTGTGCAGGTCCGAGAAGACCACCGGCAGGTTCCGCAGCCGCGCGTCGCCGCCGAAGCTGAGCAGGCGGATGACCTCGAACTGGCCGTAGGCCACCTGGCTGGTGACGCTGTAGATCGGCACGATGCGGCTGGCGCCGTCGACGCCCAGCCGGCGTGTCGTCACCGCACGCCTCAGGGCCGAGTTGCCAACCGTGGCCTGGGATCCGGAATCGAGAAAGGCGGTCACGGGTGACGTGCCGGCGCGCGCGATGACGATGGTCAGCTGGCCGAAGCGGTACCTGGCGGGCACCACGGCCCCCGGTTGGCGCGAGTCCGGCGTCAGGCGCGAGCTGCTGCCGGTGCGGATGCGCGAGCGCTTCAGCCGCACGCGCTGGCGGCGGAAGTCCAGCTCGACCATGCGGCCCTGCAGGGCGTCGAGGCCAAGCAGGCCGTCGGCGCCCAGGCGGCGGCGCGGCAGGACGGGCATGCGCAGGTCCGGGGTGACGATCTCGGCCACGTCGAGGCGCCGGACCACGGCCGTCGGGACGCGCTCGACGCCGGCGATGCCGTGCAGGTCGACCTCGCCCTCGAGGCGCAGGTCCAGCTCCCGCGCCAGCTCGATCGATATCACGGACCGGTTCGCCCCCGTGTCGACCACGAACTGGAAGGGGCCCTTTCCCTCGACGCCGACGGGACCCAGCATGCGCAGCCTGGGATCGAAGGAGGCGCGGAACTCGGCGTCCTCGGGGTCCGTCAACCGCGTCGCGCCCACGGCCGGCCCCTGGGCGAGCGCCGGCCCGGCTGGAAACAGCCCCAGTCCCGCGGCCAACTGCCTGCGCGTGAGCACCGTGCTCTCTCTCCACCCCCGTGGCAGGCCGATGCTAACAGGAAATGCCAGGCTTCGAAGGGGATAGGCGCGTGCGTGCATGCATCTGCAGCGCTTCGCATCGATCCGGCCGCCCGGGCGTTATCCACAGGTCATGCCTTCCGCCGTGATCCGCAGGTTCCGCTACGACGAGGACAGCCGCACCCTGTTCGTGACCTTCACCAGCGGCGAGGACTACGCCTATTTCGACGTGCCGCCCGAGGTGGACGCGGGCTTCCGCCAGGCGTTCTCGAAGGGGACCTACTTCCAGACCCGCATCCGCGACCGCTTCCCATACCAGCGGATCAGGGACGTGCTGGGCGTGACCAGCGAGCTTCGAGACCCGCGTCGGCCGACAGGCGCCCGGCCCCCGTCGTCGCCAGCAGCAGGCCGATGAAGACCAGGATCGTCGGCGGATAGAGGTCGCGGAAGCTGGCTCCGGTCGGGGCGATCAGGGCCACCGCGACGACGAAGTTCGCCGCCAGCAGCAGCCCGGCCCAGCGCGTGAACATGCCCCCTATCAACAGCACGCCGGTAACGAACTGGACCCAGACCGAAACCCGAGCGGCCAGGTCCGGCAGTGGGCAGTTCAGCTTCGCCAGGAAGTCCACGAACTCGGCCATCCGCGCCGCGCTCGCGATGTTGTCCCACACGCCGTAGATCAGGAAAGCGCCCAGGAACAGGCGCAGGGCCAACAGGGCGAGGTCGTGGAAGCGGGACAGGCCTGTCGGAAACAGGAACGCGGGCATGGTCTCCCCCTCGATAGGCGTCGCGGGAGACTGCTACGCTTCTGCCGACTGCGCCAGACGTGTGCTGCGGGCGACTATTCTTCGCCGCCGTCGGGCATGCCCATCATGTGGAAGCCCGCGTCCACGTGGACCACCTCGCCGGTGGTCGAGCGGCCGAGGTCGGACAGCAGCCACAGGGCGCAACCGGCCACGCCCTCCATGGAGGTGTCCTCCTTCAGGGCGCTGAAGGCGCGGCCCTGGGCCAGCATGCCCCGGCCGCCGGAAATCCCCGCCAGGGACAGGGTGCGCATGGCGCCGGCCGAGATGGCGTTGACGCGGATGTTCTTCGGTCCCAGGTCGCGGGCCGCGTAGCGGGTCGCCGCCTCCAGCGCCGCCTTGGCCACGCCCATGGTGTTGTAGTTGGGGATGGTCCGCTCGGAGCCGAGGTAGGTCATGGTGACCATGGACCCGCCGTCCTCCATCAGGGCCGCGGCCCGCCGGGCGCTGTCGACGAAGCTGAAGGCCGAGACGTTCATGGCCGTCAGGAACCCTTCGCGTGTCGTGTTGTCGACGAAGGAGCCCTTCAGCTCGTCCTTGTTGGCGAAGGCGACCGAGTGCACCAGGAAGTCCAGCTTGCCGAAGCGCGACTTCAGCTCGGCGAAGGCCGCGTCCATGGAGGCGTCGTCGGTGACGTCGCACTGGATCAGGGCCTCGACGCCGATGCTCTCGGCCAGCGGCCGCACCCGGCGCTCCAGCCCCTCGCCCATGTAGGTGAAGGCCATCTCGGCGCCCTGGGCCGCCAGCTGCGAGGCGATGCCCCAGGCGATGGAGTTCTGGTTGGCGACCCCCATGACCAGGCCCTTCTTGCCCTTCATCAGGTCGCCCACGGGCATCGCCCAGCCTTCACCGGCCATGGTCAGTCTCCTCGCCTTGATTGGGGCGGTGTTTTGGACGGGTGCGGCGGGAGAGGCAAGACGGCGTGGCGCCGCCGCGTCTTCTCCTACCTTGTTCGCCGGAGCGAACGGGGGGACGCCCCTCAGGACCCTGAACCCACCGGCCCTCAGGCCACGTTCGCCGGCACCTTGGCCCCACAGCGCTCGGCGGCGATGCGGGTCAGCTGTTCGCGGACGGTGCGGACGATCTCCTCGGCCAGCTTGGGGTCCGAACTGGCCTTGGCGACGGTGCTGGCGCCGACGACGGCGGCGAAGGTCAGCAGGGCCTCCTCGCGGCCGCAGCCCAGGGACTTCGTCATGTAGTCCACTGTCTCGCTCACCTCGGCAGTGTACATCTCCCGCACCTCGTCGCCTCGTCGGGCGACGTCTCCGCCCAGCATGGCGAAGGGACAGTCGGCCTGGGACGTGCAGTCGAGGTATTCCGACACGAACAGGGCGAAGGCTTCGTTCTTCGGAACGCCCTTCAGCTTGGCCTTGATCTCCCCGGACTTCATCTCGACCGCGCAGGCGCAGGCCTCGGCGACGAGCTGTTCCTTGTTGCGGAAGTGGCCGTAGAAGCCGCCGTGGGTGAGGCCGCTCTCGCGCATGATCTCGTCGACGCCGACGCCGTCGACGCCCTTCTCCTGGAACAGCCGGCTGGCCGTCTCCACGATGCGCTTGCGCGTCTCTTCCTTGCGAACCTGGGCGTAGTTCATCCGACCATCCCCTGACCCCCGGTTCCTAATACCCGTGTGGTGCGGGCAGTTCCAAGGATTTCAGGGGCGTAGCGTCCTGCTGCCATTTTTCGCCGCATTTTTTCGACCCTCGTTCTTGAAGCCGCCGTCGTCGCAACCACATGACGACCGTCATAAAGAATGACGTGCGTCATAATATATGACGACCGTCATGAAAATCGAGGCCGGCGACCGACCGGCCCGCAACCGCACTGCCTTCGGGGTCCGACATGCCGAACCGCCTTCCCCTCCTTCCCGACGCCGCCCGGCGCCTCATCCTCCCCCTCGCCGCGACCGGCCTGATCGCCGCCGGCCTCGCCGGCTGCGGCGCGGAAGCCCAGGAGAACGCCGCGCCGCCCCCGCCCGAGGTGACCGTCGCCAAGCCGATCGTCCGCGACGTCGAACAGTTCAGCGAGCACACCGGCCGCTTCGTGCCGGCCCAGTCGGTCGAAGTGCGGCCCCGGGTGAGCGGCTACCTCCAGGCCGTGCACTTCCGCGAGGGCCAGTACGTCCGCAAGGGCCAGCTGCTGTTCACCATCGACGCCCAGCCCTTCCGCGCCGCCAGCGACCAGCGCGCCGCCGAGGTGGCCCAGACCTCGGCGCGGCTCAGCCTCGCCGAGAGCCAGCTGGCCCGCGCCGAGAGCCTGCGCGCCGTGGGCGCCATTTCCGAAGAAGAGTTCGACAACCGCAGGCAGGCGGTCGCCTCGGCCCGCGCCGCGCGTCAGGCGGCCCAGGCCGCGCACCGCGCCGACAACCTCAACCTCGGCTACACCCGGGTCTACGCGCCGATCTCGGGCCGCGTCTCGGACACTCGCGTCGACGCCGGCAACCTGGTGCAGCAGGGCGAGAGCGTGCTCACCCGCATCGTGGCCCTGGACCCGATCCACTTCGAGTTCTCGGCCGCGGAGGGCCTGCTGGCGGGGACCGGCGGCCCGCGCCTGAAGGGCGACGAGGCCGTGGCCGTGAAGCTGGAGGGCGAGACCGACTTCGTCCACCCCGGCCGCCTGGACTTCGTCGACAACGCCATCGATCCCGCCACCGGCACGATCAAGGGCCGCGCCGTGTTCCGCAACGACGGCGGCGGCCTGGTCCCCGGCCAGTACGGCCGCCTGCGGGTGCTGACGCCCGCCGCCGCGCCGTCGCTGCTGCTCCCCGAGACCGCCATCAACTCGGACCAGTCGCGCAAGTTCGTTCTGGTGGTGAACACCAAGAACACCGTCGAGTACCGGCCGGTGACGCTGGGGGCGCAGCTCGGCGGCCTGCGCGTCGTCGCCACGGGGCTGAAGGGTGACGAACGCGTGATCGTCAACGGCCTGCAGCGGGCCATGCCCGGCATGCCGGTCAAGCCGGTCGCCGCCCCCGCCCGGACCGCCGCCCGCGCCCAGACCGCATCCAAGGCCGGCTGAAACCGATGAGATTCTCCCGCTTCTTCATCGACCGGCCGATCTTCGCGGCCGTGCTGTCG
>DASPLM010000245.1:0-4250 GCA_035627575.1 Caulobacteraceae bacterium
TTGGAGACCCGGTCGAACAGGTGGAACAGGGTCGAGTCCGGACCGGCCACGTGGATCGGCACGATGGGCGCCTCGTACTTGCGCGCCAGGGACACGGCGGTCTGGGCCCAGTCGGGATCGGTCAGCTGGCCGTCCCTGCCCTTCCGCGCCAGCCGGCCCGCCGGGAAAATGACCAGCGAGCGCTCGGTCTCGAAAGCTTCCTTGGCGGCGGTCAGGGTCTGGCGGGTCTTCTCCCGGGTGCGCTTGGCCTCGACCCACTCCACCGGGATCACCACCTCCCCCAGCCGCGGCGACACCCGCAGCGCGTCGGCGTTGGCGAAGTAGATGGAATCGCGCCGCACCCGCTGCACCGCCTCGTAGACCGCAAGGCCGTCGGCGATGCCGGTGGGGTGGTTGCAGACGATCACGCAGCGGCCGGTCGCCGGGATGCGGTCGAGGAACAGGGCCGAGACCTTCAGGTCCAGCAGGGCGGCCACGTGGTCCAGCGCCTCCTGCCCCGACAGCGGCATGATGGCGTCGGCCATGGCCCGGGCCGGGCCGTAGCCCAGGATGCCGTACAGCACCGGTCGGATCACCGGCCATACCGGCCAGTGGGTCAGCCGCGGCGCCCGCTCGGCGATCAGCACGTCGACAACGTGCTCGCGCGGCGCCAGCCAGCCGCGCCGCACGCCGCTTTCCTCGTTCTCGGTGACCATCGCCGTCATCGGCGCGGATAGTGGTTCGCGCCGCGGGTTCCGGCAAGCGGGAGTGGATGGCGATGCGCTGTTCACTGACGAGCAGCGCTCCGAGCGCCGTTCCGCCCTCCCTTGGGACGGCCCGGGGACGCGCAGCGGCCCCGAGGGAGGCATGTTGGGTGCGCGACGCCCTTACCGCCGAAGGGATGTTGTGCGCCGGCCGACGCCTCACCGGCTCCGTCGCCGCTTCGCGCCGCCGCTCGCCTCCTCTCCCGAGGGAGAGGGGGAGAACATCCTGAACACATCCGTCCCTGATCCTCTTGATGGAATGCTGCGCCCGGTCGGAAGGCAGTCAAGGATGGCCCGAAGGGCCACAAGCTCCGCTTGCGCGAGCGAAGCTCGCGTCCTTGACAGCCTTCCGACCCGAGGGCGCGAGAGTTCCACCAAGGAGGTTCACGGAGAAAACCATCAGCGAGATTAGCCGCAAGCAGCGGGATGCCTTCTGGCGGCCTGTGTCCAAGAACAGCGGGAGAAGCCAAGGACTGCCCGCCATGACCTTTCGCATCACCGGCCTGCCGCGCACGGATTTCGAACACCTGTTCGGTCTCGACGACGCCGCCCTGAGCGAGCGCGGGATCGTGCGCATGACCGCCGACGCAACCCCCGGCTTCCCCTGCCGAGTCGGCCTGCGCGACCTGGAGCCGGGCGAGACTGTGCTGCTGCTGAACCACGAGCACCAGGGCGCCGATACGCCCTTCCGCTCCAGCCACGCCATATTCGTCGGCGAGGACTCGAGCCCGCCCGCCCTGGCGCCCGGCGAGCTGCCCGAAGTCCTGCGCCGCCGCACCCTGTCCATCCGCGCCTTCGGCGCTGACGGCATGATGATCGACGCCGATCTGGCGGAGGGCGCCGAGGCCCCGGCGCTGATCGAGCGCCTGCTGGCCGACCGGCGCGCCGATTACCTGCACCTGCACTACGCCCGCCGGGGCTGCTGGGCGGCGCGGGCCGACCGGGCCTAGGCGCCGCCCGCCGGCGCTGGCACGCTGCGGCCGTCGAGCCAGAGGGGGCGACGCTGCCGAACCATCGCCGCTGGACCAACCCCGCCGCCGCCCTGTGGGGCGCGGCCGAGGCGTCGCTGTTCTTCCTCGTGCCCGACGTCCTGCTGAGCTGGATCGCGCTGAGGCACGGCCTGCGCGCCGCGGTCCTGGCCTGCCTCTTCGCCGCCGCCGGGGCCATGGCGGGCGGCGCGGCGGTCTGGCTGTGGAGCGAGGCGCGACCGGCGCAGGCCTCATCGATCATCGAGCGCGTGCCCGCCATCCCCGCCGGCGCCGTGGCCCGCGCCCGCGACAGCATCGACCATGGCCCGTGGGTGCTGACGGCGCTGGCCGGCGCGGTGTCGAACAGGCCGTTCAAGCTCTACGCCGCCGCGGCGCCGCATGCGGGGATCGACCTCCCGGCCTTCGTCGCCGCCACGCCGCTGATCCGCCTGCCGCGTTTCCTGCTGGTCAGCCTGGCCTTCGCAGGCCTCGGCGCCGTGCTGCGCCGGCGCCTGCCGCCGCGCGCGGCGACCGTCCTCTTCGCCGCCGGCTGGACCCTGTTCTACGCCGCCTTCTGGCTGCTCAGCCCCTGGTGATCAGCGGAGCAGCTGCTCGCCCTGCGCTATGAGCATGGCCCATCCCATGCCGAAGCTGGCCTGGGCCGAGCCCGTCAGGATCATGATCATGCGTCGCTGCGAACGCTTGCCCTCCAGCTCGCCGATGACCTGCTCCTGGCCGAGGATGGCGAGAAAGGCGCAGAGCAGGAAGATCCCCGCCGCGCCCCAGACCTTCCACGGATCCGACACCTGCAACAAGGTCCCGGCCAAGGTGGCCAGACCGGCGGCGAGGGTCAGGGCGACGGTGGACAGGTGCCTCAGGCTCTCGGCCCGGGCCTCCAGCGCCCGCATCTGCTGTTCGTTCAGTTCGACCACCGACTCACCCCCGCATTTCGCCGACCGCCGAGGCTAGCGCGACGCGGGCGCGAGGTCTAAACCCGGCCCGAACCCTCATCCTCACAAGCGATCAGGAGACGCGCGTGCGCGACATCCGCCACTTCATCGACGGCAAGGCATTCGACGGCCGGTCCGGCCGGTTCTCGGACGTGTTCAACCCCAACACCGGCGAGGTCCAGGCGCGGGTCCAGCTGGCCACCGAAGCCGAGATGGACCAGGCGGTCCAGGCGGCCGCCCGCGCCTTTGAGGAGTGGTCGCAGGTCAATCCGCAGCGCCGCGCCCGGGTCATGTTCGAGTTCAAGCGCCTGGTGGAACGCGACATGAACCAGCTCGCCGAGATGCTGTCCTCCGAGCACGGCAAGGTCATCGCCGACGCCAAGGGCGACATCCAGCGCGGCCTCGAGGTGGTCGAGTTCGCCTGCGGTATCCCGCACGCGCTGAAGGGCGAGTACACCTACGGCGCCGGACCCGGCATCGACGTCTATTCCATGCGCCAGCCGCTGGGCGTCGTCGCGGGCATCACCCCGTTCAACTTCCCCGCCATGATCCCGATGTGGATGTTCGGCGTGGCCATCGCCGTGGGCAACACCTTCATCCTCAAGCCGTCGGAGCGCGACCCGTCCGTGCCGGTGCGCCTGGGCGAGCTGATGATGGAAGCCGGCGCCCCCGCGGGCGTGCTGAACGTGGTGCACGGCGACAAGGCCGCCGTCGACGCCATCCTGACCCACCCGCTGATCCAGGCGGCGAGCTTCGTCGGCTCGTCCGACATCGCCCACTACGTCTATTCGACCGGGACGGCGCACGGTAAGCGCGTCCAGGCCTTCGGCGGCGCCAAGAACCACGGCATCGTCCTGCCCGACGCCGACATGACCCAGGTGGTCAAGGACCTCGCCGGCGCCGCCTTCGGTTCGGCCGGCGAGCGCTGCATGGCCCTGCCGGTGGTGGTGCCGGTCGGCGAGAGGACCGCCGACGAGCTGCGCGAGCGCATGGTCGCCGAGATCCAGACCCTGAAGGTCGGCGTCTCCACCGACCCGGACGCCCACTACGGCCCGGTCGTCACCGCCCAGCACAAGGCCCGCGTCACCGGCTGGATCGACAAGGCCGTCGAGGAAGGCTCGGAGCTGGTCGTGGACGGCCGCGGCTTCAGCCTGCAGGGCCACGAGAACGGCTACTTCATGGGCCCGACGCTGCTCGACCGCGTCACCACGGAAATGGAGTCCTACAAGGAGGAGATCTTCGGACCGGTGCTGCAGATCGTCCGCGCCAACAGCTTCGAGGAGGCCCTCTCTCTCCCGTCGCGGCACCAGTACGGCAACGGCGTCGCCATCTTCACCCAGAACGGCCGCGCCGCCCGCGATTTCGCCGCCCGGGTCAATGTCGGCATGGTCGGCATCAACGTGCCCATCCCGGTGCCGGTGGCCTACCACACCTTCGGCGGCTGGAAGCGCTCGGCCTTCGGCGACATCAACCAGCACGGCATGGAGGGCGTCCGCTTCTGGACCAAGACCAAGACGGTCACCGCGCGCTGGCCCGAGAGCGAGCTGGAGCACGCCGACAGCGCGTTCGTCATCCCGACCATGGCCTGA
>DASPLM010000246.1:0-2478 GCA_035627575.1 Caulobacteraceae bacterium
ACTCGCCGCCTGCACCGGGCCCCAGGCGCGGGAGATGACGCCGGGCGCCGCCCCTTCGTGGTCATCGTGCAGGAAAAGGTCGTTGACTCGACGGAAAATCGGCATGGCGAGAGCTCCGGAACCCGACGCCCTGGAGCAGAGCACCGCCCCCCTGCGGGTTCAAGCGTAGCGGCGTTCGCTCAGCCGATCGGAACCGCCAGGGTGGCCTTCACCCGGTTCTTCACAAAGGTGGTTTCGTACCGCTTGACGTTCTCGTGCCGCCCAAGAACTTCCGCCGTGAACGCATTGAAGGCGTGGAGGTTCTGCTCGATCACCACCAGCATCAGGTCGTAGCCGCCGCTGATCTCGAACAGCATCTGCACCTGCGGCCTGGCGGCGATGTGCTCCAGCAGGGCCGCCACCGCTCCGGGTTCATGGCCGGCCATCTGCACATGCACCACGCCCGTGACCCGCCCCTGCAGGTAAGCTGCTGAAAGCACGGCGGCTTCCCGCTCGATCACGCCGATGTCGCGCAGCCGGTTCAGCCGCCGCTGCACCGCCGACGGCGACAGCGGCGCCCGCCGCGACAACTCCGCCGCGGTCAGCGAGGCGTCCTCCTGCACGATCCCGAGCAGCTTCAGGTCTATGGCGTCGAGATCGAACGACACACGCGGATTCCGGATAGGTTCGGCCGACTCTCTAGCGCGCCCGGACGAAAAAATCTCCAGCCCCGTCAGGACTCGACGCTGAACTTCAGGCCCGCCTTGGCCTGTAGCCGGTCGACCAGCCGCTGTCCCATCGCCGCGCCCGGGGTCCAGATTCCGCCAGGAACCTCGGCCGCATCCTTCACCAGGCACACCGCGGCCTCGGAGATCATCTTCGAGGTCGAGCCGTAGCCTGGGTCGCGGTCTCCGCTGACGGATACCCGCACCTGGCCGCCCTCGGCGTCCAGACCCACGAAGAGCACGTCGAAGAAGCCCGCCTCGCGCTCTTCCTTGCTGGGCCCTTCGCCGGGCTTGGGGCCGTCGGAGCGGTCGAGCCCGAACCCGGCCTGCGCCATGGCCTTGGCCGTCGCCTCGCCCTTCTCGCCCGGGCCGGTGACGATCATCTCGTCGTAGACGAAGTCGGCCCCGTAGGGCTGGCCCATCAACAGGTTCGAGCGATGCACATTGCGGGTGTTGATCGCCGCCATGACGAACGGGGCCGTCCAGGCCTCGATGTCCGGATCGTACTCCGGCGCCATGCCGTGGGGCTGCTTCGGCCCCTCGAAACCGGGCGTCAGCGAGAACGGGCTCTTCAGCAGGGCCAGCAGCGACGGGTCCTTCGCCGCCGCCGCCAACGTCGCCTGCAGGCTCGCCGCCGTGCCGCCGGAGAAGCCCCCGCGCATGCGGCGCACCCGCCCCTTGACCCGGGTCACGGTATCACCGAGCCGCGCCTTGGCCTGCTCCTGCAGGAACCAGACGCCGAGTTCGAAGGGGATCGAATCGAACCCGCAGGAGAAGACGATCCGCGCTCCCGAGCGCTTGGCCTCGCCCTCGTGCGCGTCGATCATCTGGCGCATCCAGGCCGGCTCCCCGCACAGGTCGAGGTAGTCGGTCCCCGCCCCGGCGCAGGCCGCCACGAGGGACGAACCGTAGAGCTGGTACGGCCCGACGGTGGTCAGCACCGCCCTGCTTCGGCCGACCATGGCCGCGAGAGAGGCGGCGTCGTCCGCGTCGGCGACCACCAGCGGCGTCTCCCGCGGCGCGCCGATCTCGTCACGGACAGCCGCCAGCTTGTCCGGCGATCGGCCGGCCATCGCCCAGCACACCTCGCCGCCCACGCCGTACCGTTGCGCCAGGTACTCGGCGACGAGGCGGCCGGTGAAGCCCGTGGCTCCGTAGACGACGATATCGAACTCGGCGTTCGGGTTCATGCGGCCGCCCTCCGTTGCTTTTCGCGATGCACCTTATTCTCTCTCGCCGGAGAGGAAAGCACGCACGCGAGAAGGCCGCGACGGAACTGCCGCGGCCTTCCCGTTGCGACCGGTACGGGGGCTCAGAACCCGTACTTGGCGAACAACTGCAGGCGGGTCATGTCGCCGTCGAGGCCGGATTCCACTTCGCGCTCGCCATACATGAGCTCGGCGCCGACATCGAAGGACTGCAGCGGCGTCCAGATCAGGTTGCCGCGGACGCTGTAGGCGGAACTGTTCACGCCAAGGCCCGTCAGGCCGGTATCGTTGTCCACCTGCTGCGCCGAATAGATCAGGTTCGATCGCCAGCCGGGGCTCCACACATGGCGATAGGCGGCGAAGCCGGCGACCAGGCCGATCGGCTCCAGTTCGCCCGAGGCGTCCAGCACCGCGTCGTTCGCGAAATTCAGGCCCACGTAGCGGCCGATCCCCTCCCCGCCGGTGATCATGAAGCGCAGGTCGTCCTGCGGGCCGATCTTGATCTTCCCGGAGGCCGAGACGCCCCAGCCGACCGCGTCGGACTCGATGGAGAGCGAAGGATTCTC
>DASPLM010000247.1:0-2913 GCA_035627575.1 Caulobacteraceae bacterium
TCACCTGCAACGGCTCGATGCGCCGCGGCAAGGAGCCGGGCGCGTGGCGCCGGGCCCGCGATATCGCCGCCAAGGCGATGGGCGGCCAGGTGATGGCCGAGGTCGGCAACGCCACCCACTTCCACACCACCGGCGTCTCGCCGGGATGGCGCCACAGCCTGCTGCGCGTGAGCCAGGTCGGCACCCACGTGTTCTACCGCTTCGGCGGTCGCCGGTCGGGCGGGGGCGGGGCCTTCCAGTACACGCCGCAGCCCGCCGGCGAGCGCGAGAGCTACCAGCCGGTCTACGCCAGCATCGTGCCGACGCCCGCTCCGGGCGCCGAGGCCCCTTACAAGGTGCTGTTCACCGGCCTGACCGGCGGTGAAGCCGAGGCTGCGGCCAAGCCCGCCGCCGCCAAGCCGGCGGCCGCCGAGGCGGTCAAGCCCGCGACTGCCGCCGTGAAGCCGGCCGAGACGGCGCCGAAGCCGGAGGAGGCCAAGCCGGCCGCCCCCGCTCCCGCGCCGGCCCAGGTCAGTGCCGATTCCCCCGCGTCGTAGACCCGTCGCCCTTCGCCCGTTCGGCTGAGTTCTGCTCGAAATCGCGCTTGGCCATGGGGTCGTGGGCGTGATGGATGTCGCGCTCGCCGCCGCCGCCGGAGACGCGGCTGTGCATGGTGTTGGTCGGTTCGCCCGGCTTGCGGGGGTCCTTGTACTCGGGCTGCTTTTCGGTGCGGTCCTCGTGGCTCGCGCCCGGACCGCCCCAGCGTTCGGTGTTGGGATGCTTGTCGGGCATGATCAGCGGTCCTGCTGGTAACCTTGGTGATGGGTGTTCTGGTGGATGCCGCCGTGGCGTCCCTGCTGCTTCAGGTTCACGTCGTCGTCGCCCGGCTGGGACGACTGCAGGCCGGTGGTCTCGTCGCGGCGGTCCATCTTCTGCGTGCCCAGGTCAGCCTTCATCTTGTAGCTGCGCTGTTCCGGCGGGATCGGCGGTTTCTTGGACATGGGGGACTCCTTGTGCTGTCAGGAAAACCGCCCCCGGCGACGGGGGTTCCGGAAAACCGGCGTCCCTTCGGCCGCGCCGGTCATGAACTTCGAGCTACGGCGGGGGCGCCGGGCGGCGCTTTCGTGCATTGTCGCAGTCATGGTCCGTCCTTCCGATGACGCCCGAGAGGCCGCGCCGGCCCCGCGCCCGGGCCGCTTCCGTCCCGCCGCCCTGAAGGCGCTGTCCCACCCGGTCTTCCGCGCCGTCTGGATCATGAGCCTGGTCACGAACTTCGGCGGCCTGATCCAGTCGGTGGGCGCCTCCTGGACCATGTCGACCATAGCTTCGGCCGAGATGGTGGCCCTGGTTCAGGCCTCGGTGACCCTGCCCATCATGCTGCTGTCCCTGACCGCGGGCGCCATGGCCGACACCGTGGACCGGCGCATCATCATGCTCTCGGCCCAGAGTTTCATGCTGGTCGTGTCGGTCGCCCTGGCGGTGACGACCTGGGCCGGGCTGATCACGCCCTGGACGCTGCTCGGCTTCACCTTCCTGATCGGCTGCGGCGTGGCCTTCAACGGGCCGGCCTGGCAGGCTTCCGTCGGCGACATGGTCCCGCGCGAGGACATCCCCGAGGCGGTCACGCTCAACTCCATGGGCTTCAACCTGGCCCGCAGCGTCGGGCCGGCCATGGGCGGCGCCATCGTCGCGGCCTTCGGGGCGGCCGCGGCCTTCGCCCTCAACGCCGTCAGCTACCTCGGCCTGATCGCGGTGCTGCTCCGCTGGAAGCCGGAACGGCCGCCGCGCGCCCTGGCCCGCGAGAGCCTGGGCATGGCCATGGCGGCGGGGGTCCGCTACGCGGCGATGTCGCCGCGGGTCTACGCCGTGCTGCTGCGGGCCCTCGTGTTCGGCGTGGGCGCCTGTTCGATCCAGGCGCTGATGCCGCTGGTGGCGCGCGAGACCATCGGCGGCGGGCCGCTGACCTTCGGCCTGCTGCTGGGCGCATTCGGGGTGGGCGCGGTCGGCGGCGCCTTCGCCAGCAACCGGCTGCGCCGCCGCATGTCCGTCGAGACCCTGGTGCGCGGCGCCTGCGTGGCCTTCGGGCTGGCGGCGGTGACCACCGCCTTCAGCCCGTGGCTTGCGCTGACCCTTGTCGCCCTTACGGTGGCCGGCGCCGGCTGGGTCCTGGCCCTGTCCAGCTTCAACGTGACCGTCCAGACCTCGGTGCCGCGCTGGGTCGTCGCCCGCGCCCTGGCGCTCTACCAGATGGCGGCCTTCGGCGGCATGGCGGCGGGAAGCTGGATCTGGGGCGTCACCGCCGAGGCCGACGGCCTGGCCGTGGCCCTGACCGTGTCGGGGATGGTGCTCGGCGTCTGCGCCCTGATCGGCCTCCAGTTGCCGCTGCCGGACGCATCGGACCTGAAGCTGGACCCGCTGATGCGCTGGCAGGAGCCGCAGACCGCCGTCGCCATCGAGCCGCGCAGCGGGCCCGTCGTTATCACCGTCGAGTACCGCATCCGCGAGGATGACATCCCCGACTTCCTCGAGGCCATGGGCGAACGGCGGCGCATCCGTCGCCGCGACGGCGCGCGCCACTGGACCCTGCTGCGGGACCTGGCGGAGCCGGACCTGTGGATCGAGCGCTACCACACGCCCACCTGGGTCGATTACGTGCGCCACCACGAGCGCTTCACCCACGAGGATGTCGGCGTGGTCGAGCGCCTGAAGGGCCTGCACCAGGGCGACTGGCCGCCGCTCGTCCACCGGCGGATCGAGCGTCAGGCCGGTCCCGGCAACGCCCACCGCGAGCGGGACCTGGTCGAACCGATGACGGATGCGACGCGCGCCTCCTGAAGCCGCCTAGAGATTGGCCGAGGCGCGGGCGCCCGGCATCACCACCAGGGCGTCGAAGCCATGGACCACGCGGACGACGCGAGGGTCGGCGGCGCGCGT
>DASPLM010000248.1:0-3258 GCA_035627575.1 Caulobacteraceae bacterium
GGCCGCGCGGACCTGTGCGCCCTGGCGCGGCCGCACCTGGCCGATCCGTCCTGGACCCTGCGCGCGGCCGCCGAGCTCGGCGTGCGCGGGCCCCAGCCGCCGGTGCAGTATGAGGCCGGCCACGATCAGCTCCGCCGCAACCTCCAACGCCAGCAACAAATGGGCGCCGTATGAACCCCAAGCCGCTTTCCGGAAAACACGCGCTCGTCACCGGCGGAGGCACCGGCATCGGCGCCGCCGCCGCCTGCTTCCTGTCCAACTACGGCTGCCAGGTGACGGTGCTGGGCCGGCGGCTGGAGAAGCTGCAGGAGGGCCTGTTCGACGTGGAGGAGGGCTTCGCCGTCGTCGCCGACGTCACCCGGGACGAGGAGCTGGAGGCGGCGTTCTCCAAGGCGCGCGAGCGCTTCGGGCGCATCGACATCCTCGTGAACAACGCCGGCGTGGCCAAGGGCGGCCCGTTCCTGAAGACGCCCCAGTCGGACTGGGACGAGATCTTCGCCGTCAACGTCTTCGCCGCCGCCGCCTGCACGCGGCTCGCTTTGCCGCCGATGCTGGAGGAGGGCTGGGGCCGCGTCGTCAACGTCGCCTCGATCGCCGGCCTGCGCGGCTCGCCCTACACCACCGCCTACACCGCCTCGAAGCACGCCCTGGTCGGCATGACCCGGTCGCTGGCGCTGGAGACGGTGAAGAAGGGCGTGACGGTCAACGCCATCTGCCCGGGCTACGTCGACACGCCCATGACCGACCGCACGGTGGAAGCCATCCAGGCCAAGACCGGCCGCTCGCCCGAGGAGGCCCGCGCCGAGGTCGAGAAGCTGGGCCAGCAGGGGCGGCTGCTGCAGGCGGACGAGGTGGGCTCGGCCATCGCCTTCCTGTGCCTGCCCGAGCAGGCGGGCATCAACGGCGCGTCCATCCCGCTGGGCGGTGAGGGCTGAGCATGCAGGCCGCCGACTACCGCGCCGAACACTTCCTCTGGTCCTTCGCCGACGGCGTGGGGACGATCACCCTGAACCGGCCGGAGAAGAAGAACCCGCTGACGTTCGAGAGCTACGCCGAGCTGCGCGACCTGTTCCGCGCCCTGGTCTATGCAAAGGACTGCAAGGCGGTTGTGGTCACCGGCGCCGGCGGCAACTTCTCGTCCGGCGGCGACGTGTTCGAGATCATCGGTCCCCTGACCGAGATGAAGATGCCGGCCCTGCTGGACTTCACCCGCATGACCGGCGACCTGGTGAAGGCCATGCGCGCCTGTCCCCAGCCCATCGTCGCGGCGGTGGACGGCGTCTGCGCCGGCGCCGGGGCGATCATGGCCATGGCCTCGGACATCCGCCTGGGGGCGCCGCGGACGAAGACCGGCTTCCTGTTCGTGCGCGTCGGCCTGGCCGGCTGCGACATGGGCGCCTGCGCCATCCTGCCCCGGATCATCGGCCAGGGACGGGCGTCGGAGCTGCTGTTCACGGGCCGCTTCATGACGGCGGAGGAGGGGGAGCGCTGGGGCTTCTACAACCGCCTGGTCGATCCGGCCGAGGTGCTGGCGGAGGCCCAGGCGCTGGCGGTGTCGCTCGCGCGCGGCCCCACCTTCGCCCACGGCGTGACCAAGACCCAGCTCAACGCCGAGTGGGACATGGGGCTGGAGCAGGCCATCGAGGCCGAGGCCCAGGCCCAGGCGATCTGCATGGCGACGAACGACTTCCGCCGCGCCTTCGAGGCCTTCGCGGCCAGGCGTGATCCCGTGTTCGAGGGGAACTGATGGCCGACCGCTCCTTCCTCTCCTGGCCCTTCTTCGAGGACCGCCACCGCGCGTTCACCGAGGCCTTCGAGGCCTTTGTGGCCGAGTCGATCGCACCGCTGGAGGGGGCGGCGGACCACCATTCGGAGAGCGGCCTCGACGACGCCTGCGCCGAGATCCTGCGCGCGCTCGGCAAGGGCGGCTGGCTGCGCAACGCCGTGCCGGTGGACGGGCCGATGGACGTGCGCACCCTGTGCCTGACGCGCGAGACCCTGGCGCGCACCTCGGGCCTGGCCGACTTCGTCTTCGCCATGCAGGGGCTGGGCTCCGGTCCGATCAGCCTGTTCGGGACCGACGAGCAGAAGGCGGCCTACCTGCCTGCCGTCGCGGCCGGCGAAAAGACCGCCGCCTTCGCGCTGAGCGAGCCGGAGGCGGGGTCCGATGCGGCGGCGCTGGCCATGACCGCCCGCGACGACGGCGACGCCTGGGTGCTGGACGGGACCAAGACCTGGATATCCAACGGCGGCATCGCCGACTTCTACGTCGTCTTCGCCCGCACCGGCGAGGCGCCCGGCGCCAAGGGGTTGTCGGCCTTCATCGTCGACGCGCGGAACGCCGGCCTGAGGGTCGAGGAGCGCATCGCGGTCATCGCCCCCCATCCGCTGGCGACCCTGAAGTTCACCGGCTGCCGCGTGCCCAAGGACCGGCTGATCGGCGAGCCGGGCGCGGGCTTCCGCATCGCCATGGCCACGCTGGACGTGTTCCGCTCGACGGTGGGGGCGGCGGCGCTCGGCTTCGCGCGTCGCGCCTTCGACGAGAGCCTGAAGCGGGCCTCCGAACGCGAACTGTTCGGCGCGCCGATGAGCGAGCTGCAGATGGTGCAGGGGCACCTTGCCGACATGGCCCTGAAGATCGACGCCAGCGCCCTGCTGATCTACCGCGCCGCCTGGGCCAAGGACTCCGGCGCCCCACGGGTCACGCGCGAAGCGGCCATGGCGAAGCTCTACGCCACCGACGAGGCGCAGAAGGTGATCGACGCGGCGGTGCAGCTGCACGGCGGCGAGGGCGTGCGCTCCGGTTCGGTGGTCGAGGGGCTGTACCGCGAGATCCGGGCGCTCAGGATCTACGAGGGCGCCAGCGACGTGCAGAAGGTGGTCATCGCCCGCCAGGCCCTGGCGGCGGCAAAGGGGGGCGGGTGATGGGCATGGTGCAATCGCGGCCTCCCTCCTTCTCCCTTGCGGAGAAGGAGGGCCCCGCGCACCGGAGGCGCGTCAGCGCCGAAGGTCCTTGCGCGGGAGGAAGAGGGGGGAAGCGCCGCCCGCGGACATGTCGCGTTTCCACCCTCTCCCTCCGGCGTGGGCCTCCGCTGTGCTCCGGCACGCCGGGACCTCCCTCTCCGCAAGGGATAGGGACAGGAGTCGCGGAGCTCCATCCATGACCACCGCCCACCTCGACACCTTCGTGCGCGACCATCTTCCGCCGGCGGAGCAACTGCCGGAGTTCCGCTTCGACCTGCCGGAGCTGAACTACCC
>DASPLM010000249.1:0-2464 GCA_035627575.1 Caulobacteraceae bacterium
GCAGCCGCTCGACGATGATGCCGACGCGGATGTGCGCGCCGTGCCTCAGGCTGGGCCCCAGCATCAGCGCGAAGGACCCGGCCATGGCGTAGCCGGCGAACTCGTCGGCGGCGGGGATGGTGACGCCGAACGGCCGGGCGAAGATCAGGCCGAGGATCGGCAGCGCGATCAGCACGAACAGGACCGCGCCAAGGAACTCCGCGGTGCGGTAGAGCGCGGACAGGGCTGTGCGCATGGGGACTCCGGGTGGACGCAATCACGTGCCCCCACCCCCGACCCCTCCCCCGCTGCGCAGGGGAGGGGAGAACGCCCTCCCCTGCGCAGCGGGGGAGGGAGGGGACCCGGGCGAAGCCCGGGGAGGGTGGGGGAAACGATCCTTACTTCTTGTACGCGCTGATGATCGCCTCGCCGTCGGCGCCGGCGGCCTTCTGCCACTCGGTGGTCATGGTCTTGCCGATCTCGGCGAAGCCGTCCTTCAGCGCGGGCGGCGGCGGCAGCACCTTCATGCCGTTGTCGGCCAGCGTCTTGTTCAGCTCGGCCGTCCTCTTCTGCCAGCCTTCCCAGCCGCGCGCCTCGGCCTTCGCCGCGGCCTCCTGCACCGCCTTCTTCGTGGCGTCGTCCAGGCCGCTCCAGACGTCCTGGGCGACGAACACCATGTTGCGCGGCAGCCAGGCCTGCGCGTCGTAGTAGACCTTGACGAAGTCCCAGGCCTTGCTGTCGACGCCGGTGGCGGCCGAGGTGATCATCGCCGTGACGATGCCCGTGCCGAAGGCCTGCGCCACCTCCGCCGCCTCGATCTTGGTCGGCACGGCGCCGGCCAGATCGGCGATGCGGGCGGTCGCCGGGTTGTAGACGCGGAACTTCTGGCCCTTCAGGTCGGTGATCGAGGTCATCTCGACCTTGGAGTACAGCCCCTGCGGCGGCCACGGCACGGAGTACAGCAGCTTGAGCTTCTGGCGCTCCAGCTTCTTCTCCAGGTACGGCTTCGAGACGTCGTAGAGCTTCTTCGACGCGGTGAAGTCGGTGGCCAGGAACGGCACCGAGTCGAGGCCGAACAGCGGGTCCTCGTTGGCCCAGGAGGAGATCAGCACCTCGCCGATCTGCGCCTGCCCGGACTGCACGGCGCGCTTGATCGCCGGGTGCTTGACCAGCGAACCGTTGGAATGGACGGTGATCTGGATCTTGCCGTTGGTCGCGGCCTTCACGTCGTCGGCGAACTGGCGGACGTTCTGGGTGTGGAAGTTGCCGTCGGGGTAGGGCGTCGGCATGTCCCAGGTCTCGGCCAGCGCCGGGCCGGCGGCGAGGCCAAGCGCCACCGCGGCGGCGCCCAGGCGGAAGCGGGTGCTCGTGAGCATCGGTCTGTGTCTCCCTGTCGTGCGTGCGGACGTTGGACGTTCTTGTGCACGCACGACAGGTTTCCGCGTCCCAGGGCGGGCGTCAATCATTTTGGGACGTTCATGAGGCGGACCCCCACCCTGACCCTCCCCCGCTGGGCGGGGGAGGGGACTTAAGCTCCTCCCCCCGCCCAGCGGGGGGAGGTCGGGAGGGGGGTTAAGCGCTGAACCGCTTGAAGAACCCGCCGGCCAGCCAGCCCAGCGCCGCCCAGAAGATGGCGCTGACGACGATGGACCGGGCGACGAACTGCCCCACCAGCTCCGCCGGGGCGGAGCCGCCGAAGGCGTCGGGGTGGGGGGCGCCGACGGCGTGCGGCAGGACCAGCAGCGCCAGCCCGACGGGCAGCCGCCACCACCCCGTGCCGAACGCCAGCACCGCCAGACCGCCCGCCGCCCCCGCCGCCGCGAAGGCCCACCAGGCCTGACGCGACGCCAGATCGGCGGCGATGGTGCCGGGCAGCTCCGGCGGCAGGCCGAGGGCCGGCGACAGCGTGAAGGCGGCGAAGCCGCCGAGCCCCCACAGCAGCCCCTCGCGCGCTTCGACCGCACGGCCGGACAGCGCGAAGGCCCCCACCACCAGCAGCGCGAAGCCGACCCCGGTGATGAGGTTGGCGGCGGCGGTCAGCGCGGTGCGGGTGACGATGTCGCCGGTCTCAAGCGGGGCCTCGGGCGTGGCCTGGGCTGCCGCGGGCGCGGCGTGGCCATGACCCGCGTGGTCATGGCCGGCCCCGCCGGTCTCGAACAGTTCGGCCTGGAGGATCAGCGGCGTCGTGGTGACGGCCTGCAGCACGGAAACGAGGACGCCGGCCAGCAGCCCCGCGGCGAGCGCCGCGGAGAGGATCCGCCTCAGCATGCGCCCGGCCTTAGTGGCAGGGGAACGAGAAGGCGTGCCGGGCGTCGTGCGCGGCCTCGTGCAGGGCGTTGGCGTTGGCGAAGCCGGCGCCGTAGACCAGGAAGGTGCCCAGCAGCATCGCCACCAGGGCGGCGGTCAGGGTCTCGGTCCGCGACAGGCTGCGGCCCTGAAGATTCCGGGAGGAGGAAGCGGTCGTGTTGGTCATCGATGTCTCCAT
>DASPLM010000250.1:0-3463 GCA_035627575.1 Caulobacteraceae bacterium
GACCATGACCCAAGGCAACGGCATGGGGAACTACTTCGCCGACGAGGCCACGCTGGACCGCGTCGAGGGCGAGGGCCAGGTGGTGTTCCGCTACGTCGAGAACCCCAACGGCTCGGCCCGCGACATCGCCGGCCTGATGAACGAGCGCGGCAACGTGCTCGGCATGATGCCCCACCCCGACCGCGCCTTCGAGGAAGAGCTGACGTCGGCCGACGGGGCCGACCTGTTCCGCAGCGTGATGGCGGCGGCCTGAAGGCGGGGGACTGCTTCCGAATTCTGAAGCCCGCCACGGGTCGACCCGGCGCCACGTGAATTCGGAAGCCGTCCCGGCATTGGCTCGCCCTCGCCCTTCGACAAGCTCAGGATGAGGGCTACTTCAGGGGTTCGCGCTCAGTAGAATTCCTCATCCTGAGCCTGTCGAAGGACGAGGAATTCGGTCCCGCCGCCTTGGCCACAAGCCCCCAGACTGAACCACCCCGCCTCCCACACGTAAGAGTAGCCAGGCTGTTCATGAGGTCCGCCGTGGCTGAGCCCGCCCGTCCCATCCTGTTTCCCACCGAATACCCCGCCAGCCGCCGCATCCTGGTGCTGCTCGCGGCCGTGTTCGCGGTCCTGACCGGCTACGCACAGACGGCGCTGAACATCGGCCAGACGCCGGCCGAGTTCTCCGCCGACAGCGACGCCACCCTGCGCGTGGCCGGCTGGGCCTTCTCCATCTGGGGGCTGATCTACCTCGGCCTGCTGGCCTACGGCGTCTATCAGGCGTGGCCGAAGACGCCCGAGAGCACCCTGCTGCGGCGGCTGGCGTGGCCGTCAGTGGCCGCCATGATCGGCATCGGCCTGTGGATCTTCGCCGCCGCCTTCGACTGGGAAGGGCTGACCATCGCCCTGATCGTCGGCTCGGCCGTGGTGCTGATCCTGCCCATGACGGCGCTGGGCGACGACATGGCGGCCGCGCCGCTGCGAGAGCGGGCGCTGGTCGCCTGGCCCTTGGCCCTGCTGGCCGGGTGGCTGACCATCGCCTCGGCGGTGAACATCCTGACGGTGCTCACCGGCGACGGGGCCCTGCCGGAGTTCCTGCCGCCCACGGGCTGGGCCATCCTGGCGGTGGCCGTGGTGGTCGCGATCGCCGTGCTGGTGACGGGGCGGACCCGCGTGCTGGCCTATCCGATCCCCATCGTCTGGGGCCTGATCGCCGTCTTCGCAGCCGAGCAGCAGCGCAACCCAACCCTCGCCTTCACCGCGATGAGCGCGGCCATCCTGCTGGCGATCGCCGCCGTGATCCTCTGCTTCCGGCTCAAGCGAAAGCCCGCCGCGGCCTGACCGGGCGGGCTGAGGCCTGCGGCGTTTCGCGCGCCTATTGCCGCTTGTCGCCGCGCGGCTCGACGCGGGTGATCTCGTCCTCGTTGGTCTCGCGGTTGATGCGGTCGTGCAGCGAACGGTCCGGCGGCGAGCCGGTCGGGTCCTGCTGCAGCGCCAGGTCCTGGGCGCCGACGCCGAGGCCCTGCAGGCGCAGCCGCGTGATCTCCTCCTCGGAGGGATCGTAGCGCTCGCCGGCGTGCTCCTGGGCCGGATGGTCGCCCTTCCACTCGGGGGTGGCGCTGGGGCGGTCTTCGCGGTTGTCGTCGTTCATCGGTGTTCTCCTCAGCGCCCGGCCCGGTCGGGCATGCCGCGTCCGGACGCGTCGTCCTGGCCCCGGGCGGGGTCCAAGTCCGTGGGCCCGGCGTCGACCTCGTCGACCGCCTGGCCGTGCAGCCGGCGCGCGTCCTGCTGTTCGTTGGCCCCGCCGGTGTCGCCATCGACGTGACCGCGGACCGAGGTCACGCCCGGCTGGTCGGGGTCCAGCCGTTCCGTCGAATCGCCGGGGTCGCGGTCGCGGACCTCGCCGTCGGTGCGGAACTCGTGGCCGGTCTCCAGCGGACCGGACGAGGCGAACGACTTGCCTTCGCGCTCGGCGGTCATTGCGGCTGCTCCGGAACGGCCTTGCCGGCGCGCTCGGCCATGGCGCTGGCGCCCGCGTCGTCGGCGGCGATCTCGTTGGCGTCGGTCGCCACCGCGTCGCGCGGCAGGCGCTCGGCGAGGCCCTCGCTGGCGGCGAACTCGCGGGCCTCGTCCGCGCCCTCCACGTTCTGGCTGCCGGTCCCGTAGTCGCGTTGGCGATCGGCGAACAGCGCCGGCTGGTCGTCGGAAGCGCCGGCCGGATCGGGCCCGTCTGCGCCGCCGCCCATGGCGCCTTCCAGCTTCACGTCACGATCACGGCCGACGTTGTCGAGCGCATCGGTGCGGTGGCCGGGGTCGCGCACGCTCTGGCCTTCCTGGGGTCGATGCGCCGCTTCGGTGTCCGACGGGCGATCGGCGTCGCCGAAGGCGCGGGGCTCGGCGTCCTGGACGCGGCCGGCGTCGCGGTCGCTGCTGTTGGCTGTCGGCTGGGTCTGGCTCTCGATATTGTTCGGCATGGGAGTCTCCTTCGCCTTTGCAGAGAGAAGCGATGGAGCGCCGCCTGTGTTCCGAGATCGACGCGCGGGCGGACTGACATGGGCGCGCGAATAGGCTAATCCGCGCGCCATGACCGCGTCCCCCGCCCCCGCCGCCAAGTCCATGGCCGAACTGGCCGCCGAGTACGGCCTCAAGCCGGCCGAATACCAGGTGATCCTGGACCGCCTGGGCCGCGAGCCCAACGAGGTGGAGCTGGGGGTGTTCTCGGTGATGTGGTCCGAGCACTGCTCGTACAAGTCCTCCCGCCTGCACCTGCGGAAGTTCCCGGTGACAGGCCCGCGCGTGATCTGCGGGCCGGGCGAGAACGCCGGCGTCGTCGACATCGACGACGGCCAGGCCGCCATCTTCAAGATGGAGAGCCACAACCACCCGTCCTACATCGAGCCCTACCAGGGCGCGGCCACCGGCGTGGGCGGCATCATGCGCGACGTCTTCACCATGGGGGCCCGCCCGATCGCCCTGCTGAACGCGCTGCGCTTCGGCGATCCCAGCCACCCGAAGACGCGCCGCCTCGTCTCCGGCGTCGTCAGCGGGATCGGCGGCTACGGCAACTGCGTGGGCGTGCCGACCGTGGGCGGCGAGACCAACTTCCACCGCGGCTACGACGGCAACATCCTGGTCAACGCCATGTGCGTGGGCCTGGCCGACGCGGACAAGATCTTCTACTCGGCCGCGCCCTCGGCCGGCCTGCCGGTGGTCTACTTCGGCTCCAAGACCGGCCGCGACGGCATCCACGGCGCGACCATGGCGTCCGCCGAGTTCGACGAGGACTCGGAAGAGAAGCGCCCAACCGTCCAGGTCGGCGATCCCTTCGCCGAGAAGCTGCTGATCGAGGCCACCCTCGAGCTTATGGCCACCGGCGCCGTGGCCGCCATCCAGGACATGGGCGCCGCCGGCCTGACCTCCTCCTCCGTCGAGATGGCGGGCAAGGGCGCGGTCGGCATCGAGCTTGATCTCGACGCGGTGC
>DASPLM010000251.1:0-5393 GCA_035627575.1 Caulobacteraceae bacterium
GCGCTCGGTGAACGGCCGCAACCTCGAGACCCGTTTCCGCGCCCCGCCGGGTTTTGACGCGCTGGAACGGGCGGTCCGCGAGGGGGCGCAGGCGCGCTTCCAGCGCGGCCAGCTCACCGTGAACATCCAGGCGAAGCGGGCGGAGACGAGCGCCAGCGTGCGCATCAACCAGGACCTGCTCGAGCGCTACCTCGCCCTGACCGCCGCACAGGTGGCCAGCGGCGCGGCCCGGCCGCCGACGGCCGACGGCCTGCTGTCCCTGCGCGGCGTGCTGGAACAGGCGGACGACGAGGAGGACGCCGACGAGCGCCCGGCGATCGAGGCGGCCATGGGCCGGTCGCTGGCGCAGGCCCTGGACGGCCTCAAGGCGGCGCGCGAGGCCGAGGGCGCGGCGCTGGAGCCGGTCCTGCAGGGCCTGCTGGCCCGGATCGTCGACTTGGTCGCCCAGGCCGAAGGGGAGGCGGACGCCCAGGTGGACGCCATCCGGGACCGCTTCACGCGCCGGCTGCGCGAACTGGTCGGCGACGCGGTGTCGCTGGAGGAGCGCATCATCCAGGAAGCCGCCGTGCTGGCGGTGAAGGCCGACGTGCGCGAGGAGCTGGACCGGCTGGGCGCCCACATCGACGCCGCCCGCGGCCTGCTGGGGGCGTCGGGCACGGGCCGACGTCTGGACTTCCTGATGCAGGAGTTCATGCGCGAGGCGAACACCCTCTGCTCGAAATCGGCCACCACGGCCTTGACCGCCATCGGGCTGGAACTCAAAGCCGTGATCGAGCAGCTGCGCGAACAGATTCAGAATGTCGAATAGTCATACCCCCCGCCGCGGCGTCCTGCTCATCGTCTCCAGCCCATCGGGCGCGGGGAAGACCTCGCTGTGCCGCCGCCTGATGGCCGACCACGGCGACCTGGTGCTGTCGGTCTCGGCCACGACGCGCCCGATCCGTCCGGGCGAAGTGGACGGGCGGGACTACCACTTCGTCGACAATGCCGGCTTCGACCGGCTCATCGCCGAGGACGCGCTGCTGGAATGGGCCGACGTGCACGGCCACCGCTACGGCACCCTGCGCGCCACCGTCGACGCGGCGCTGGGCTTCGGCCAGGACGTTCTGTTCGACATCGACTGGCAGGGCGCGCGCGACATCGCCTCGAAGTCGCCCCACGACGCCGTGCGGGTGTTCATCCTGCCGCCCAGCCTGGCCGAGCTGCGCCGCCGCCTGGTGACCCGCTCGCAGGACTCCGAAGCGGTGATCGAGCAGCGCGTGGCGAACGCCAAGGACGAGATCGCCCACTGCGGCGAGTTCGACTACGTCTTCGTCAACGACGACTTCGATCGCTCGTACGCCGAGCTGGCCCACATCTACCACGCCGAACGCAGCCGCCGGACGCGCAACCTCTGGGTGGCCGAGTACCAGCGCAACCTGCTGGCGGAAGAGGTCTGAAGGCTCGCCGGCCGCCCTCGTCCTTTCTGCTCCGCGCGTCCCTTCGGGTCGACAGGCTCAGGATGAGGGCTACTGCTAGGGCGGCGAAGAGACCGGCATTCTGAAACCCTCATCCTGAGCCTGTCGAAGGACGAGGATTTCAGCCTCGCGACGTCACAGCGTCGCCCGCGCCAGGCGCAGGAAGCCCCCCACGTCCACCACCTCGGCCCGGGCGTCCGGCTCGATCCCGGCGGCTTCGCACAGGGCTGCGCCGCCGAGCTGCTTCAGGCTGGAGCGCAGCATCTTGCGGCGCTGCCCGAAGGCGGCGGCTGTGACCTTCTCCAGAGCCTTGAGCAGGTCTTCGGGCGGCCGCTCAGGCCTCGGATCCAGCCGCACCACGGCGCTCGCCACCTTGGGCGGCGGAGTGAAGGCGCGCGCGGGGAGGTCCATGACCACGCGGGCGTCGCTGATGGCCTGGGAGATCACCGCCAGGCGGCCGTAGGCGTCGTCGCCGGCGCGGGCCGCGATGCGGTCGGCGACTTCCTTCTGGAACATCAGGGTCATGGAGGCAGGGCGCCACGGCCCTGTCAGCCACTTGATCAAGAGCGGCGTGCCCACGTTGTAGGGCAGGTTGGAAACAAGATGGCCGCGCGCGCCGCCGGCATGGCGCGCCAGCAGGTCGTCCTCGTCCACGTCCAGGGCGTCGCCCTCGACGATCTCCAGCTTGCCGTCGGAGGCCTCGCGCAGTTCCTCCAGCAGGGGCAGGAAGCGCGGGTCCTTTTCGACCACGACCACCTTCGAGGCGTCGGTCTCCAGCAGGGCCCGCGTCAGGCCGCCGGGGCCGGGCCCGACCTCGATCACGGCGCGGCCCTCGAAGGGGCCGGCCAGGCGGCCGATCTTGCGGGTGACGTTCAGGTCCAGCAGGAAGTGCTGGCCGAAGCTCTTCTTCGCCAGCAGGTCATGGGCGGCCAGGGTCTCGCGCAGGGGCGGAAGTTCGTCGATCCTCATGCCGCCCTCCGCCGTCCGGCGATGTCGGCCGCCAGCCGTATGGCCTGGATCAAGCTGTCGGGCCGGGCGATCCCCTTGCGGGCGATGTCGAAGCCGGTGCCGTGGTCGGGCGAGGTGCGCACGATCGGCAAGCCGAGGGTCACGTTGACTCCGCCCCAGAAGTCCAGGGTCTTCACCGGGATCAGGGCCTGGTCGTGGTACATGCAGACCACCGCGTCGTAGGCGCGGCGGGCTTCTTCATGGAACAGGGTGTCGGCGGGCTTCGGGTCGCTGATGTCCACGCCGTCGGCCCGCAGGCGGCCGACGGCGGGGGCCAGCACCTCGATCTCCTCGCGGCCGATGGTCCCCCCTTCGCCCGCGTGAGGGTTCAGGCCCGCGAGGGCCAGGCGAGGGTTTCGCACGCCGAAATCGCGGCGCAGGGCGTGGTGGGTCACCAGCGCGGTCTCGACGATCCGCCGGGTCGTCACGGCGGCGGGGACATCGGCGAGGGGCGTGTGGATGGTCACCAGCACCACCCGCAGATCCCTGGCCGTCAACATCATCACCGGCCCGCGCGGGCCGTCCTGCGGCGCCTCGGCGGTGAGGTGCGCCAGGTACTCGGTATGGCCGGGGAAGGCGAAGCCCTTGGCGTAGAGGCGCTCCTTGGAAATGGGCGCAGTCACCAGTCCGCCGACCTCGCCGCCCAGCGCCAGGTCGACGCCGTGGGCGATCCACTGCAGGATCGGATCCTGGTGCGCGAACGGCCAGTCGGAACCGGCCGGCGGGCGCAGGACGGGGAGGGCGCCCGAAAAGGCCCCCGTCGCCTCGGCGGCGGTCCCGACGACCCGCATCCCGGCGGAGCCCTGCAGTGCGTCCGGATCCCCGAGCACGACGAAGGCGGGTCCGGTCGCCCGCAGCGCTTCCCAGGCCTTGATGACGATCTCCGGTCCGACGCCGGCCGGATCGCCCAGCGACAGCGCCAGCGGGAGGCTCGGGATCACCGCAGCTCGATGGTGGCGGAGTTGCGCAGGTCGCGCATGTAGCGCTTGGCCAGCATGGCCAGTTGCTGCCCGAACAGCCGGTTGCCGATCTGCTCCCGCGTGGGAATGCCGGCGCCGCCCGCGCGCTTGCTGCAGACGGCCAGCACGTGCACGCCGACCGGCGTGCGCACGGGCGCGCTGACCTGGCCGACGTTCAGGGTCTCGACGGCGCCGCGGAATTCCGGCGCCAGTTCGTCGAGGGCCGTTTCGCCGAGATCGGAGGCGACGACCCCCTGCTCACGGCCGGCGCGCTCCTGGATGTTTTCGCAGGTGAGGTCGCCCCGCAGCCCCGACAGCCGGGCCGTGGCGGCCTGGACATCGGCCTCCGGCGCGTCGGCCGGGAGGCGGATCGCCGCCTGCCGCAGATTGATCAGGGTCTCGACGCCGCCGGAACGCTCCTCGCGCAGGAAGATCAGGTATACGCCGTCCTTGGTCGGTATCGGGCGCGAGAGCTGCCCGGGATCCATGTTGGCCAGGGCCACCTCGACCTCGGGGACCACGTCGCCGGCGCCCACCCAGCCGGCATCGCCGCCCGACTGCGCGGACGGGGCGTTGGAGAACTGGCGCGCCACCGATGTGAAGGGGGCGCCCTTCACCAACTGTTCGAACAGGGCGTTGGCGCCCTCCATCGCCTCCTGTATGCCGCCGACCTGGCTCGCGTCCAGATAGACTTCGCCGATCAGGTACCGGGGCTTGGACGCCTGGGCCGCCAGACGCGCGAGTTCCTCGTCGACCTGGTCCTCGCCGATGCGCGCACGGGTGCGGAAGCGGTTGGTGACCAGTTCGCGCCAGCCGATCTGGGCGCGCATCTGCGCCCGCAGGGTCTCGGGGCGCACCCCCGCGCGGCCGAGCTGCGCGAACAGGGCCTCGGCGGTCATCTGGTTCTGGCCGGCCAGTTCGCCGATCTCGCGATCGACGTAGTCGTCGGGAATGTTCACCTCGAAACGCTTCAGCTCCTGCATCTGCAGGCGCTCGTCCACGAGGGTGCGCAGGGCCTGCTGCTGGATCTGGGGCAGGTTCTGTTCGGTCAGGCGCACGCCGCTGGTGGCGATGATCAGCGTCATGCGCTGGCGCAGGTCGAAGGTGGAGATGATCTCGTCGTTGACGATGGCGGCCACGCCTTCACCCAGCGGACGCGCCGCCGGCGCCGACGGGGCGGGGGCGGGCGGCTGGACGGCCGCAGCGATATCCTGGGCGACGGCGGCGCTCGCCGAAAGAGCCGCGAGCGCAACGCCCGCCGCGTATATCATTCGACGCATTGTGGCTTCGTATCCTCTCATGGCCTCGGGTCCGGCCGCTTCTCGGGCGCGGTCACCGGCGGTCATCGTTTCTGTATCCTGCTGCGCCCAATGTGGCGAGGTTTAGGCGGAAGAACACGGACTCCGAGGGGGCGAGGGCGCCCACACGGGTCTGGTTCCGTTCGTAAATCAGCTCGAGGCGCAGGCATTCGTCCTGATAGAGCAGCCCCACCTCGGAGCGGCGCATCTGGTCTGCCTCGATGTCGTAGTTGCCGCGGAAGGTGAAGCCCCAGTTGCCGGTGACGAACACCTCGCCTCCGGCTTCCAGATCCTCCCGGCGGCCGCGAACAGGCTCCAGCGGCAGGGTGAACGGCTCGGCGTCGTCCAGCAGGTAGCGCAGGTAGCCGCTGGTGCGCGACGTGGTCCAGTCCACGCCTGCTTCACCCCGCCGCACCGAGCCCTTGTCGTCGATGCGCGCGCGGGTCCACGCGTCGATGCCGGCGATGGGCGTGAACGAGGCCGAGACCACCCAGTCCGACGTGCGGTCGCGGAAGCCGGTGTTGGCGGGCAGGGCCTGCTCGCGGTCGGTGCGGAAGCTGCGGCCGATGAAGGCGCGCGCCTCGCGGCCGCCGCCCCAGTTGATCGTCGCCTGCGTCCCGACCGTCAGGCGGACGCCGCCCTCGTACAGGTCGTAGCCGGGGAAGCGGTTG
>DASPLM010000252.1:0-2473 GCA_035627575.1 Caulobacteraceae bacterium
GACGTGCAAGGGAGCTGCGCCTGGGCCCATGGCTTCGGCCAGCCCCGCCATGCCGTCGGGGCGCGTGGCGTCCACCGCCATGTAGCACAACCGCTGCGCCAGCCGTTCGAAGGCCGCGGCGCCGGCTCCCTCGGCCGCCCGTCCCAGGGACGCGCGAACCTTCCCGAGGAACCCATCCTGCGAGCTCTCGCCTCGCGCCACGCCCCAGATCCGCACGCCGTCCGGCAGCAGGCCGTCGTGTTCCAGCCAGAACAGCGACGGGAGCAGCATGCGCGTCGACAGGTCGCCGCTGGCGCCGAAGAGGACGACGTCGGTATGCACGGCGGAGATGCTCATGGGCTTGCGCGGGGTCCCGGGGCCAGCGCGTCTCCCCGCTTTCATGGCGCGGAGGGACGCAGTCGGGCGCTGATGGCGGACGATGGAGGCCCATTCCGTCCCCGCGCCGCAAGCCGGGTCAACCCCTCAACCCGACGAGCGTTCCGCGATCAGCCTGGTCTGCCTGCTCGTGCAGCGGACAGGCAAGGGGCGGACCGCACCAGCCCGACCCCAACCGTCGCTGAATCTCGGGCTCAGCGGCCTTCGGCGGCCTCTTCGATGCCGTCCGCCTTGCGCTCGCCGGCTTCCTCGACCGACTCGGCCTCAGCCTCCATGGCGTCGGTGCGCGCGTCGGTGGCGGGGGTTTCGTTGCCCCGGTCGAGGGCGTCGGCCTGTTGCTCGATCTTTTCGGCGGCGGCCTCGGCCTGGTCCTCGACGGCGTCGGCCTGGGCTTCGGCCTGCTTTTCGGCCGGGCTCGAACACGCCGCAAGGCTCAGGGCGGCCGCGGCGGCGAGCGTCATCTGGAGAATGCGCATCTGTAGGTCCTCCTCTTGGTGAGGACAAAGCGCATGGAGCGACGAATGGTTCAGCTTGTCGTCGCGAGGGTCCGGCCCGCCGGGGTCCGGCGGGCCGGTTCGCCCGTGTGGTTCAGGTGTCGCCGTCGGCGATGTCGGCGATCAGGCCGCTCATGAGTTCGCCGCCGGCGCCGGAGACGATCTCGCCCGTGTCCTTCACGCCCGGCTGGGCGGTGCGGATGGCGTCGGTGGTCGCCGGGGCGTCGGCGTTCGACGGGTCGGCGTTGGTCTTGTCGGTCATGGGGAAGCCCCGATCTCAATGGTTGCACTTGGCGTGGGTCGGCGGGTCGCCGTCCAACCAGTGTTCCACCAATCGAGGCAAATGTCATGAGGGGATGCTGCGCCGCAGCGCCATCTGCTAGGGTCGTGACGCCGCAGCTCCCGGGACTTGCCCTTGTCCGAAAGTCCGCCGTTCAGCGACCGCGAGGTCGAACGCTACGCCAGGCATCTGGTGCTGAGGGAGTTGGGCGGGCCCGGGCAGCAGAAGCTCAAGGCCGCCAGCGTTCTCCTGGTGGGCGCCGGGGGGATCGGCGCGCCGGCGGCGCTGTATCTCGCGGCGGCGGGCGTGGGACGGATCGGCTTGCTGGACGATGATCGCGTGAGCCTGTCCAATCTCCAGCGGCAGATCCTCTATTCCGAGCACGATGTGGGCCGCTCCAAGGTCGAGGCCGGACGGGAGCGACTGCAGGCCCTGAACGGAGATATCCGCGTCGAGGCGCTGCCGCTGCGGGTCGAGGCGGACAACGCCGGCGCCCTGCTCGGAGGCTGGGATATGGTTGTGGACGGCTCGGACAATTTCGAGACGCGCCTGACCGTGAGCGACGCCTGCGTCGCCCTGGGCGCGCCGCTTGTATCCGCAGCCCTCGGACGATGGGAGGCTCAGGTGGGCCTGTTCTGCGGCCGGCCCTGCTATCGTTGCCTGGTCCGGGAGGTTCCGCCGCAGGCGGAGACCTGCGCGGCCGTGGGGATCGTCGGCGCGCTCGCCGGCGCCGCCGGGTCCATGGCAGCCCTGCTCGCTGTGCGCACGATCGCGGGCGTAGGCGACGGCGCCGCCGGCCGCCTGATGATGCTGGACGGGTTGTCCTGGCGAACGCGCGTGCTGGACGTTCGCGCCGATCCCGTCTGCGCCGGCTGTGGCCGTTCCTGACGACCTCTGCCGATGCGGCGGCCAAAAGAAAAGCGGCGGGCCGAAGCCCGCCGCTCGTAGTCTCGTCGACCTTTCGGTCTCTTAGAAGCGGAGCTTCGCGGAGATCGAGAAGGTGCGGCCCAGCACGCGGTAGACCTGCGGGTCCGTGTTGGCCTGACCGAACAGGCCTTCCGAGGTCTGCGGGGCTTCTTCGTCGAAGACGTTGCCGATGAAGCCGGTGAGCTGGAAGTTGTCGGTGACGTTCCAGCGGACCGAGGCGTCGACGTAGCTCGCCGCCGGCTGCGGATCCGGGATGCCGAAGGTGATCCCGGTCATTTCCGGCACGTAGCTCCAGCGGGCGAACGCGGTCCAGTCGCCGAGGCTGTAGTAGACCGAGAGGGTCGACTTCCAGTCGAAGAAGGCGCCGCCGATCGAGGCGAAGGAGTAGCCGACGTAG
>DASPLM010000253.1:0-2298 GCA_035627575.1 Caulobacteraceae bacterium
TTCGCGGGGATGACGGTTTGAGGTGGCAGGTGTGGTCTGGATCCGCCTATGGCCTTCATCGCGCTGGTCAATGCCGTTCGCCGTTGATAGTTTAAGTTTAAACAGACAGGGAGGCGTCCGGCCATGAGCACTCCACCGGAATCCGGCCTGCAGGCGCTCCAGCCGCCGGGCTGGCCGCCGCCGAAGGGCTACGCCAACGGCTACGCCGGGACGGGGCGGCTGGTGGTGGTCGGCGGGCAGATCGGCTGGGACGAGACCGGGCGCTTCCCGGCCAAGGACCTCGTCGGGCAGACGCGCCAAGCTCTGTGCAACATCGTCGCCGTGCTGAACGAGGCCGGGGCGCGGCCGGAGCACGTGGCCCGGCTCACTTGGTACGTCACCGACATCGCCGAGTACCGCGCCAGCCTGCGCGCGCTGGGGCAGGCCTACCGCGAGGTGATGGGCACGCACTTCCCGGCCATGACCCTGGTCCAGGTGGTGGCGCTGGTCGAGCCCGAGGCGCGCGTCGAGATCGAGGCGACCGCCATCATCCCGCAAGAACCTGCCGCGCGATGACGATCTTCTGCACCTCCGACGCGCCCTCGTAGATGCGCAGCGGGCGGATCTCGCGGTACAGCGCCTCCACCGTCTGGCCGCGCGTCACGCCCAGGCCGCCGAAGATCTGGACCGCGGCGTCGATGACGCGCTGGGCGGCCTCGGTGGCGTAGAGCTTGGCCATCGCCGCCTCGCGGGTGACGCGCGGCGCCCCGCTGTCCTTGGTCCAGGCGGCGCGGTAGACCAGCAGCGCCGCCGCGTCCACCTCCACCGCCATGTCGGCGATCTTCGCCTGGGTCATCTGCAGGTCCGCCAGCACGCCGCCGAACAGCGGACGCGACGAGGCCCGCGCGCACGCCTCGTCCAGCGCACGCCGGGCGAAGCCGAGCGCCGCCGCGCCGACCGTGGAGCGGAAGACGTCCAGCGTCGCCATGGCGACCTTGAACCCCTCGCCGAGCCCGCCGATCAGCCGGTCGGTCGGCACCCGGCAGCCCTCGAAGCGCAGCGTCGCCAGCGGGTGCGGGGCGGTCACCTCGATGCGTTCGGTGACGGTGAGGCCGGGCGCGTCGGCATCGACCACGAAGGCGGACAGGCCTTTCGCCCCCGGCGCCTCGCCGGTGCGGGCGAAGACCACGTAGTGGTCGGCGATGCCGCCGTTGGAGATCCAGGTCTTGGTGCCGTCCAGCACGTAGGCGTCGCCGTCGCGCGCCGCGGTGGTCGCGGTGGCGGCGACGTCCGAGCCGGCGTCGGGCTCCGACAGGGCGAAGGCGGCGATGGCGCGCCCCTGCCGCACCGGCGGCAGGTAGCGGTCCCTCAAGGCGTCGGAGCCGAACAGCGTGATCGGCCCGGTGCCCAGCCCCTGCATGGCGAAGGCGAAATCCGCCAGCCCGGCGTGGCGGGCCAGCGTCTCGCGGATCAGGCACAGCGAGCGCACGTCGAGCCGCCCGCCGGGTTCCGGCACCGCAAAGCGCAGCCAGCCGCCGTCGCCCAGGCGCTTGACCAGTTCGCGGCAGGCGCCGTCCACGTCGTGCTCCCCGGCGTGCGCCAGCGGAGCCGCCTCGCGGGCGGCCCAGGAATCCAGGTCCTCGGCGAGCCGGCGGTGCGAGTCCTCGAAGAACGGCCAGGAGAGGAAGGATTGGTCGGGCATGCGGATTCTCCCACAAAGCCCCTCTCCCTTGACGGGAGAGGGGTTGGGGAGAGGGTGGCATACGAAACCTGCGGGCTTCGCCCGCGCCCCCTCTCCCCAACTCCTCCCCCGCAAGGGGGGAGGGGCTTGTTCAGTTCCCCTCGAACACCGGGCTGCGCTTCGCGGCGAACGCCTCGAACGCCCGGCGGAAGTCCTGGGTCGCCATGCACACGGCCTGGGCGTGCGCCTCGGCGGTGATCGCGTCGTCGACGCTCATCGCCCATTCCTGGTGCAGCATCCGCTTGGTCACCGCGTGCGCGAAGCTCGGCCCGTCGGCGAGGCTGCGGGCGAGGCCGGTCGCCTCGCCCAGCACCGCGTCCGGCTCGCACAGCCGGTTGAAGAAGCCCCAGCGCTCGGCCTCCCCGCCGGTCATGGCGCGGCCAGTGTAGAGCAGCTCCGACGCCCGCCCCTGCCCGATGATCCGCGGCAGGATCGCGCACGCCCCCATGTCGCAGCCGGCCAGCCCGACGCGGGTGAACAGGAACGCCGTCTTGGACCGCGCGGTGCCGAGGCGCAGGTCCGACGCCATGGCGATGATCGCCCCCGCCCCGGCGCACACCCCGTCCACCGCCGAGACG
>DASPLM010000254.1:0-5135 GCA_035627575.1 Caulobacteraceae bacterium
GACAGCAGCCAGGCCGGCGTGGTCGCGCTGGATCTGCTGGACGGGCGGACCGGCCAGGAGGTCCTGCTTCGCGAGGCGCTGCGGGTGACGGCGCCGGGCGGCTGCCTCGCCGTCTCGGTCAGGCCGCAGCGCCTGCGCTGGGGAGCCTTGCCCCCGACGGAGGAACCGACTGAGCCCGGCGCTCCGCCGTCCGTGGCCGTGGGCAAGGAGTGGCTTCTCGACGCCATGACCCGCGCCGGCTGGGCCGCCGGCCAGGTGCAGGTCCACGATCCCGTGTCCGGGGCGGTCGACGTCTGGTTCCTGGGCCGCCGGCCCGGCTGAGATCAGGCCGCCAGGCCGATGGCCTTCAGCAGCGGACGCACCTTGGCCGCGGCCTCGGGCGTGCCCGCCAGCGCCTCGCGCACGGCCGGGATCTTCAGCAGGCGCAGGGACTCGGCCCGGGCCTTCTCCGACACGGGCCCGAGCGGCGCCGCCTCGCCGGCGGCGAGGCGCAGCAGCAGGGTGAGCTTGTGCAGCGGGGGCGCAGGCGCCTTCAGGATCTGCTCGCAGACGCGGGCGTCCTGCTCCACCGAAGCGCCGATCTCGCCCAGCTTGCGGCTGACCTGTTCCTTGTCCGCCTCGTTCAGCCCCGCCTTCATGGCGGAGCGCTGGAGGGCGGCCAGGGAGCCGAGGCTCGCGGCGGGGCTCTCGCTTCCCTGGCGGAACTCCTTCTCGAAGCGCAGCGCCGCGACGCAGGCGATCAGCCAGCGGGCCGCCTCGCGCTTGTTGCCCGTGCCGGCGACGTTCTCGCACAGGCGCACGAGCCACTCGGCCTCCTCGCGGGCCGTCATGGCGCCGCGCAGGTAGGTCTCGACGAAGTCGGCCGTGACGATGGTTTTCGAGCGGGTGACGAAGGCGTCCTGCACCTCGTCCAGCGACAGCAGGCGGCCTGCCGAAGCGGTCAGCGCCATGGCCAGGGCGCGCAGGATGGCGATCTCGCCATGGGCGTCCCCAGGCCGCAGGCGGCGCGGTCCGGTCAGCTCGGCCAGCACCTTGCGGGCGATGAAGGCGCCCAGCAGCTTGAACTGGCCGGCCTCCATCTGCCTGCCCAGCCGCGCGGCGGCGCCGGTAAGGTCGGGCACCAGCCGGCGCAGCGCCGGGTCCATGCGGATCAGGGCCTCCACCTCGGCCGGCGCGGCGAGGCGCACCAGGGCCGCCATGTTGGCGCCGAGGTCGAGGTCGGGACCCAGCAGGTCGGTCAGCCCCGCCGGGGAGGCGAGAATCTCGGCCAGCGGCTGCTCGGCCACCACCCGCACCAGGGCGTTTGGCTGGGCCTCCGTCGGCGCGCCTTCGACGAAGTCGAGCAGCAGGCCGACCTTCTCTTTCGGCGAGTTGGTCGTCGCCAGCACGGCGCACATGGCTCCGCCCAGCAGGAAGCAGCGGTCGGCGTCGCCGGCGAGCCGCGTCGCCACCTCGGCGATCGACTGCTTGGTCAGGTCCGGGAACAGGTTCTTTCGGCCTGCCCGGATCACCCGCTCGATGGCTTGGTCGCTGAGCCGCTGATAGGCGCGCATGACGTCATGCACCGCCTGGCCGGTGGCCTGGCTCTCCGGCACGGCGATCTTCTGGATGGCGTGCTGCAGCTCCATGCCCGAGGCCTCGAGCTTCTCGACCAGGTCGGGGCGGTGCAGCAGTTCGAAGGGGGTGGCGCGGTTGCGGCGCAGCCAGTCCTCCAGCACCCGGCCGATCTTCTCGCGGGCGAAGGAGGCGTAGAGGTCCTGGGGCGTCAGGCACGGCGACTCGGCCGACGACGAACGCTCGCGCACCTTCCGCTGCGGCTCGGGCACGCCGCGGGTGAACAGCGTCAGGCTGTTGAACTCCATCGTCTCGGGATCGAGCATTTCCTTGGTGACGCGCACGGCCACCGCCCGCTTGTCGGCGAGCAACTCCTCGGCGAGTTCCGTCGCCTGGCCGCGATCCTCGCACGCCTGCTCCAGCCGCCAGGGCGCCATCACCGACGCGCGGGCGAAGACCTCGTAGTGAATCTGGCCGCGATCCATGCAAAAACTCGCCCCGAAACGGCCTTCACCCTGGAGCAGAGGACTTAAGTCAGCGTTGAAGAACCGCGGTTTGCACGAAAATTGTGCGCACCCTACCTAATGGGCTGACCCAACCCGTTTGCGTGCGTCGCCGCGCGCCGCTAGCGTCGCCGCCGTTACGCCCCTGGAGACCTCTATGGCCGACATCACCCTGATCGACGACGACGAGAACATCGTGGCGTCGGTGTCCATGGCGCTCGAAAGCCATGGCCACAAGGTCAAGGCCTGCCATGACGGCGCTTCGGGCCTCGAGTCGCTGCAGAACGAGCCGCCGGACCTGGTCATCCTCGACGTGAAGATGCCGCGCATGGACGGGATGGAGGTGCTGCGCCGCCTGCGCCAGACCTCGAACATGCCGGTCATCATGCTGACCTCGAAGGACGAGGAGATCGACGAGATCCTCGGCTTCAACCTCGGCGCCGACGACTACATGCACAAGCCCTTCTCCCAGCGCCTGCTGCTGGAGCGTGTGAAGGCCGTGCTGCGCCGCGCCGGGGTGGACGTGGGCGAGGGCGAGCCCGCCGCCGCCGGCGAGGCCGCCAAGGCGCTGAAGCGGGGCAAGCTGACCCTGGACCCAGCCCGTCACGACTGCACCTGGGACGGGAAGCCGGTGAAGCTGACCGTGACCGAGTTCCTGCTGCTGCAGGCCCTGGCCCAGCGCCCCGGCTTCGTGAAGAGCCGGGACAACCTGATGGACGCAGCCTACGACGACCAGGTCTACGTCGACGACCGCACCATCGACAGCCATATCAAGCGGATGCGGAAGAAGTTCCGCCAGGTCGATCCGGAATTCGACGCGATCGAGACCCTGTATGGCGTTGGATACCGCTACCGCGAGGCCTGACCCCGCTCGTCCGGCCTGGCTGCCGTGGCGGTTCGCGGGATCACGGCTCGGCCGGCTGATCCTGGCGCTGAACCTGTTGGGCCTGCTGATCCTGATCGGCGGGGCCTTCCTGGTGACCGAAATCCGCCGCAGCCTGATCGAGACGCGGCTGGAATCCCTGACGGCCCAGGGCGAGCTTCTGGCCGACATCATCGCCGACGTGGCCACGGAGGGCGCGCCCGTGCCGGCGATCGAGCCGTATCCCGCCAGCCTGCTGCTGCGCGAGGGCTACATCCCGAACGGGCAGCGCGCCCGCCTCTTCAACGCCGACGGCGCCCTGATCGCCGACAGCTACCTTGTGTCGGAGAGCATCGAGGTCAGCGAACTGCCGCCGGCGCGCAAGACCCCGCCTCCACCGCCCACCGAGCGCGAAAAGGCCAAGGAGGCGCGCAAGCTGCAGCTGGCCCGGGAGGCGCTGCAGCGGGAGGTGACCGAGGCCCTGCGCACCGGCGAGCCGGTGGCCGGGGTGCGACGGTCCGAGACGGGCCGGCGCATTGTCTCGGTGTCCATCCCTGTGCAGCGCGTGCGCGCCGTTCTCGGGGTGATGACGCTGGAGGCCGGCGACGTGGACGCCATCGTGGCCAAGCAGCGCTGGGCCCTGCTGCCGTTCGTGCTGGTGGCGCTGGGCGTGAACCTGCTGTCGTCCCTGCTGCTGCACCTGCTGGTGGCGCGGCCGATCATGCGGCTGTCGGCGGCGGCCGACCAGGTGCGACTGTCGCGAGCCCGCGCCATCTCCATGCCGGACCTGGACGACCGCGAGGACGAGATCGGCGACCTGGCCCGCTCGCTCGAGACCATGACCGAGACCCTGTCCGACCGAATGGATGCGATCGAACGCTTCGCCGCCGACGTCAGCCATGAGATCAAGAACCCCCTCACGTCGGTGCGCTCGGCCGTCGAGACCCTGGAGCTGGTCAAGGACGAGGCCCCGCGAGCCCGGCTGATCAACCTGCTGAAGCAGGACGTGCGGCGTCTCGACCGGCTGATCACCGATATCTCCAACGCCTCGCGCCTCGACGCCGAGCTGTCGCGCGACGCCCCGCGCAGCGTCGACCTCGGCCGGCTGGTCGGCGAGATCGTCAGCCTCTACGGCCAGGGTCCACGCGCCGGCGATGTCCCGGTGCGCGTGATTGCCGAAAGCCAGGGGCCCCTGACGGTAAGCGGGCGGGAGGGGCCGCTGGGGCAGGTGTTCCGCAACCTGATCGACAACGCCCGTTCGTTCAGCCCGCCCGGCGGCGAGGTAAGGGTGTTCCTCGGCCGGACGGACGAGCCCGACCCGCGGGTGATCGTGCGGGTCGAGGACGATGGGCCGGGCATTCCCGACGAGAACCTCGAATCGGTCTTCGAGCGCTTCTACACCTCCCGGCCCAAGGGTGCGGCCTTCGGCGGCAACTCCGGCCTGGGCCTGTCCATCGCGCGCCAGATCGTCGACGCCCACGGCGGCGACATTCGCGCCGAGAACCGTCTCGACGCGGAGGGAAGCCGCCTGGGCGCCCGCTTCGTCGTACGGCTCCGGGCGGCTCAGCCGTGAGCGCGGACCCTGCGGTGATCCACGCCGGGGCCCTGGCGAAATTCTGCGCCGGCGCGTGGCGCGGCGTCCTGGTCCTGGGGCCTTCAGGCGCGGGCAAGAGCGACCTCGCCCTGCGGGCCCTCGCCGCAGGGTGGCGGCTGGTCGCGGACGACTACAGCCTCGTCTGGGCGTCGGGCGGGCGGCTGTGGGCCAGGGCGCCCGAGCGCATCTGCGACCGGATCGAGGCGCGGGGGCTTGGCATCGTCGGCGAGACCTGCCGCGCCCTGGCCCCGATCGGCCTCGCCGTGGCCGCGGAAACGGGCGAGATCGAGCGCATGCCCGAGCCGGAAACCATGACCTTCGCAGGCGTCGAGACGCCCCTGCTGCGTCTGAACCTGCTCCAGGCGTCGGCGCTGGCCAAGCTCGACCGCGCGCTCATGCCGCGCGGCCTTTGACACGCGGCGCTTGGAACGGCCGCGGCTTCGGCCTATCTAGCGCGGTCGCCCGATATGACGTCCCCATGACGCCCGGGTTGCGAGGGGCTCTGTTGAGCTTGAGCAAGAGGTTCGGATGATCGGGCTCGTGATCGTCACCCATGGCGGGCTGGCGGCCGAATTCATTTCCGCGATGGAGCACGTCGTCGGTCCCCAGCGGGCCGTCGCTG
>DASPLM010000255.1:0-2055 GCA_035627575.1 Caulobacteraceae bacterium
TATCCCACCCGCGTGAAGATCGTCGAGATGGGCCCGCGCGACGGCCTGCAGAACGAGGCTAAGATCGTTCCTCTCGACGCCAAGGTCGAGCTGATCGAGCGCCTCGCCGACGCCGGCCTGCCGGCGGTGGAGGCGGGTGCCTTCGTCAGCCCGAAGTGGGTCCCGCAGATGGCGGACTCCGCCGAGGTGCTCCGGCGCATCCGCCGCAAGCCGGGCGTCGCCTACCCGGTGCTGGTGCCCAACCTGAAGGGCCTCGAATCGGCCATCGCGGCCGGCGCCGGGGAAATCGCGGTGTTCGGCGCCGCCTCCGAGGCGTTCAGCCGGAAGAACATCAACTGCTCCATCGCCGAGAGCCTGGAGCGCTTCGCCCCGGTCTGCGCCGAGGCGCTGTCGAAGGGCCTGAAGGTCCGCGGCTACGTCAGCTGCGTGCTCGGCTGCCCGTACGAGGGCGCCGTCGCCCCGGCCAAGGTGGCGGAGGTCGCGGCGACGCTGATCGGCCTCGGCTGCTACGAGGTCTCGCTCGGCGACACCATCGGCGTCGGCACGCCGGTGCAGGCCCGCACCATGCTGGAGACGGTGGCGGGCGCCGTGCCCGTCGATCGGCTGGCCCTGCACTTCCACGACACCTGGGGGCAGGCGCTCGCCAACATCCTGGCCTGCCTGGAACTGGGCGTGTCGGTGGTGGACTCGGCGGTGGCCGGCCTCGGCGGCTGCCCCTACGCCAAGGGGGCGTCCGGCAACGTGGCGACCGAGGATGTCGTCTACATGCTGCACGGGCTGGGCATCGAGACCGGCGTCGACCTGGACAGGCTCGCGGCGACCGGTGCGTGGATCTCCGACCTCCTCGGCCGGCCGACGGCGTCCAAAGCCGGGCGGGCGCTCGCTGCACGTGCGGCGTGATACCGCAAGATTTCAGTAACCCCCGCGTGCGACACTGCCGCCCGGTCTGAGTGGGAGAACGCGCCGATGTCCGAGTCTGTCGCCGGAATCACCAACTGGATGCACATGTTCCGCTGGATCGTGAAGCTGATCCGCGACGATTTCGGCATCGACGAGAAGATGCTGACCCGCACCGCCGTGCTGGAGGAGATCGGGCTGGCGCCGGAGCAGCTCGAACAGGTGCTCGACTTCATCCGCGAGGGCTTCGAGGTGGAATTCCCCGAGGACACGCTGGACGAGGCCATCCATCTGGAAGACCTCTGCATGCTGGTCAGCTGGATGAAGGGGTTCTACAAGAGGCCCGACTTCGTGACCGAGGAGTTCGAGGCGCGCTGCCGCTCGCTGAACGCCATTCCGGCCTGAGCCGGTAGGGCCGGGCAGGGGAGGGGAGGGCGCCGGACTCCCGGCGCATCCCGCAGCCACATCAGCGCCCATGCCCCTCAATCTCATCAAGCTCGCCGTCGGCATCCGCGACATCGATCACCTCCGCGAGGTGCAGGCCCGCCGCGCCGCCGACGGCATCGTTCCCGTCTACACCCGACAGGTCCCGAAGCGCGCCGACGAGATCGTCGGCACCGGGTCGCTCTATTGGGTGATCCGCGGCTCGACCTGCGTGCGCCAGCGCGTCGTCGCCATCGACACCGGCGTCGATGAGGACGGCAAGGCCTACTGCATCATCGGCGTCGAGGCCGAACCGGTCCCCACCATCCCCGCCGCGCAGCGCCCGTTCCAGGGCTGGCGCTATCTGGAGCCGGCCGCCGCCCCCGCCGATCTGTCCGGCGCGGCCGGGCCGGGCGAGGAGCTGCCGCCGCACCTCGCCGCCGAACTGCGGGCGCTCGGCCTGCTCTGAGAAAAATCGTCTTACGGCGAAAAAAGCGCTTGCCAGCCGGATGAGGCGCCGCCTATATACCGCTCACCGACGCGGTGGCCTCTGACGGGGCGGACGGGTTGGGGACATCCCGGAGGGTTGCGGTTCACCGCAGGAAGCGGCGCCGGTTTCGGCGTTGCGCTTTTCGTCTCCGGGGTTTGACGCACAATTCGCGGCTCCGCCGCCGGTCTCGCAAGAGACAGGCCGGGGTTGCTGCGGCTCCCCTCCCCGGGGAGCGGCCCGGATCT
>DASPLM010000256.1:0-2403 GCA_035627575.1 Caulobacteraceae bacterium
CTCGTTGCGCACCTCGAACCAGCGGCTCAGGCTGCCCTGCGGGTCGATGTCCACGGTGGCGACCTTGTAGCCGAGCTGCATCCAGGCGATGGCGAGGTGTGCGACCAGCGTGGTCTTGCCGGCTCCGCCCTTCTGCTGCGCCACGGTGAAGACCTTGCCCGCCATGCCCGCACCCATCATTTTGTTCTGAATTGCGCCCATCCGTCTTAGCCGTTGAGGCGACTCCGCGCAACCGGACGCTTTGACTTCGCCGCCCCATCCGCTTAAAAGCCGCACCGTGAGCACGCAACGCCCCGAAATCCTCCATCCGAACGCCGCCGCGCTGGCCCGCGCCGGTGAGATGCTGCGCGCCGGCGCGCTGGTGGCCTTTCCGACCGAGACGGTCTACGGCCTGGGCGGCGACGCGACGAACGAGGCCGCCGTCGCGGCGATCTTCGCCGCCAAGGGCCGGCCGCAGTTCAACCCGCTGATCGTGCACGTGCCGGACGCCGCCTCGGCCGAGCGGATCGCCGTCTTCGACGAGCGCGCCGAGGCGCTGGCCGAGCAGTTCTGGCCCGGCCCGCTGACGCTGGTGCTGCCGCGCCGCGAGGAGGCCGGGCTGTCGCTGCTGGTTTCCGCCGGGCTCGACACTGTGGCGGTGCGGGCGCCCAACCACCCCATCGGCCAGGCGCTGCTGAAGGCCGCCGGCCGCCCCATCGCGGCGCCCAGCGCCAACCGCTCCGGCGCGGTCAGCCCGACCACGCCGATGCATGTGGTGGAGAGTCTGGGTGAGAGGGTCGCCGCCGTGCTGGCCGGCGGGCGCTGCCCGGTCGGGCTGGAATCGACGGTGCTCGACCTCTCCGGGGAGACGCCGGTGCTGCTGCGCCCCGGCGCCGTGCTGCGCGAGGAGATCGAGCGGCTGATCGGCCCGATCCTGGTCTCTGCGGGCGACCCGGACGCGCCGAAGTCGCCCGGCCAACTGGCCAGCCACTACGCTCCTAGTGCCGCGGTGCGCCTGAACGCCCAGGGTGCGGAGGACGACGAGGCGCTGCTGAGCTTCGGCCCCGACCGCTTCGTGCGCGGCGGCCGGGAGAAGCTGAACCTGTCGCTGGAAGGCGACCTCAACGAGGCGGCGGCCAACCTGTTCCACCACCTGCGCGCGCTGGACAAGCCGGGCGTGCGCGCCATCGCCGTGATGCCGATCCCGGAGGAGGGGCTGGGCGTGGCGATCAACGACCGCCTCAGAAGGGCGGCGGCGCCGCGAGGCTGACCGCCGGCGCGGGCGGGGCCGGCCTGCCGCCGACCCCGCCCCGGTCCGCTGCCGTCAGTGGACGGAGTTGTTGAAGTCCTTGGAGAACTGCGACGGCATCGCGGTCACCTCGGCCGCGCGCGGGCTGACGGACAGGCCCAGCTCGCCACGGGCGAAGTTCAGGTACGACTGCGCCGCGTCGGTCCGGCCCTGGCGGGACAGGTCGCGGGCGATCTGCAGGTGGTGCTCGACCGTCAGGCGCTCCTCCATGCCAATCCCGCCGGGGAGGTGATTGCGCGCGGCGTCGGCGGCCTCGCTCAACTGGCTCTCGAAGGACTGCCCGGAGCCGGCCGTCTGCGCGGCGGCGAGGCCGGTCCCCGAGGCGAGAAGCAGCGTCGAAACCAGAAGGGTGGCGGTCGTGTTGCGAATGCTCATGACTTGTTTCCTTGATCGAGTTGGGGCGTGCACCATCCGGTGCAGGGCCTTCATGAGGCTGGCCGCTTCGTCCCTCTTGGCGGGGGCGGCGGGAGCCCTTGGGTCTGAATTGTGAACTGAACCGTTCAGTTCATGTGAGGAACATGCTCCCGGGTCGCCGCCTCGTCAAGACTGAACTGAACCGTTCAGTATAATTTTTTGCGGTAGCCCAGATGGACAGGGCGGCGCGCGCCGATATCCTGCCGTGCAAGGCTGTGTTGGGCGGCGCTGCGCTTGGCCCATCCTGCGAAGTCGGCTAGTTTCCCCCTCCGCACCGTTTTCAGCCCGGACTCGACGCCCATGACCGCCCTTCTCGACCGCATCCGTTCCATCGTCGGCCCCACCGGCCTGATCACCGAGCCGGCGGACATGGCGCCGTACCTTGCCGAGTGGCGTGGACGCTTCAAGGGCAACAGCCCGGCGGTGGTGCGCCCGGCGTCGACGGAGGAAGTCGCGGCGGTCGTCACGGCCTGCGCCGAGGCTGGCCAGCCCATCGTTCCGCAGGGCGGCAACACCTCGCTGGTCGGCGGCTCCATCCCCTACGAGGCGGGCACGGAGATCGTGCTGAGCCTGTCGCGCATGAACCGCATCCGCGACCTCGACCCGCTGAACTACACCATGACCGCCGAGGCCGGCGTCGTGCTGAAGACCGCGCAGGAGGCCGCCAAGGACCAGGACCGCCTGCTGCCCATGAGCCTGGG
>DASPLM010000257.1:0-2717 GCA_035627575.1 Caulobacteraceae bacterium
GCGGTTCTGGAACGGGGACGTGTTCACGAACCTGGACGGGGTTTGCACAACGATCCTGCGGGCGACCGGAGGACAGCGGAAAGGCGGCGTCGTGCGTCGGCCGACGCCTCACCCGCTCCCCTGACGGCTGGCGCCGTCAGGGCTCACGTCCTCTCCTGAAGGAGAGGGAAGGCGGTACGGTGAGCCGGCCCTCTCCCCATGGGAGAGGGATCAAAGGCTTTAGGCCGCCAGCGCCGCCTTCACCGCGTCCACGCCCGCCTGGGGGTCCGCGCCGCCCGGGGCGCCGCCCTGGGCGAAGTCGGGTTTGCCGCCGGCGCCCTGACCGCCGAGCGCGATCACCGCGGCGCGCGCGAGGTCGGCGGCGTTGAAGCGGCCGGTCAGGTCGGGGGTGACGGCGACGGAGACTGCGGCCTTGCCGTCGGCCACGCCCACCAGGGCGACGACGCCCGAGCCGACCTGCTTGCGGAAGTCCTCGGTCACCGGGCGCAGGCCCTTGCCATCGACGCCGTCGAGGACGCGGCCGATGAACTTCACGCCGTTGATCTCTTCGGGACCCGCGGTCGCGCCGCCGGTTCCGCCGCCCAGGGCCAGCTGCCGCTTGGCGTCCGCCAGCTGCTTCTCCAGCGCCTTGCGCTCGGCCACCAGGGCGTCGACGCGGGCCAGGAGGTCGGCGGGCTGAACCTTGAAGCGGTCGGCCAGGTCCCGCGTCAGGCGATCACGCTCCAGCAGGTACTGGCGCGCGGCCTCGCCGGTCAGGGCCTCGATGCGGCGGATGCCCGCCGCGATGCCGCCTTCGGAGACGATCTTGAACAGGGCGATGTCGCCCGTGCGCGACACGTGGGTGCCGCCGCACAGCTCGACCGAATAGGGGCCGTCGCCGCTCAGGGCGTGGCCGAGCGTCAGGACGCGCACCACGTCGCCGTACTTCTCGCCGAACAGGGCCATGGCGCCCGCCTCGATGGCCTCCTGCGGCTTCATCAGCTTGATCTCGGCCGGCGCGTTCTGGCGGATGACAGCATTCACCTCCGCCTCGATCGCCGCGATCTGCTCGGGCGTCACCGCCTGGCCGTGGCTGAAGTCGAAGCGGATGCGCTCGCCGTCGACCATCTGGCCCTTCTGGGTGACGTGTTCGCCCAGCACGTTGCGCAGCGCCGCGTGCAGCAGGTGGGTAGCCGAGTGGTTGGCGCGGGTCGTAAGGCGCTTGTCGGCATCGACGTGCAGCTGGACCTGTTCGCCGACGGCCAGACGGCCCTCGGCGACCTCGACGCGCATGACGTGCAGGTCGCCCGCCTGCTTGGCGGTGTCGACCACGCGGCCCTCGCCGCCGCTCCAGCGGATGGCGCCCTTGTCGCCGCCCTGGCCGCCGCTCTCGGCGTAGAAGGGCGTGCGGTCGGCCAGGACCTCGGCGGTCTGGCCGGCCTCGGCCGCGTCTGCCGCCTGGCCGTCGACCATGATGGCCAGGACCCTGCCCTCGCCGTCGTCGCTCTCGTAGCCGGTGAACTCGGTGGCGCCGAGACGTTCGCGCAGGGAGAGCCACTCGCCGGCGGTGGCCGCCTGGCCCGAGCCCTTCCAACCCGCCTTGCCGCGCTCGCGCTGCTCGGCCATGGCGGCTTCGAAGCCGGCCACGTCCACCTCAAGGCCGCGGCGGCGCGCCTCGTCCTGGGTCAGGTCCAGCGGGAAGCCATAGGTGTCGTAGAGGGTGAAGGCGGTCTGGCCGGGGATGGAGCCGCCCTCGCCCAGGTCCCTGGTCGCGGTGTCCAGCAGGGTCATGCCGCGGCCCAGCGTGGCGCGGAAACGCTCCTCCTCCTGGCGCAGGGTGTCGACGATCGACGCCTGGGCGCGCTTCAGCTCAGGGTATGCCTCGCCCATCTGCTGGGTCAGGGCCGGCACGAGGCGGTGCATGAGCGGCTCCTGCGCGCCCAGCAGGTAGGCGTGGCGCATGGCCCGGCGCATGATCCGGCGCAGCACGTAGCCGCGGCCCTCGTTCGAGGGCGTGACGCCGTCGGCGATGAGGAAGCAGGACGAGCGAAGGTGGTCGGCGATGACGCGGTGGCTGGGGGCCTGGTCGCCCTCGGCCTTGACGCCCGTGGCCTCTTCGGAGGCGCCGATCAGGTGGCGGAACAGGTCGGTGTCGTAGTTCGAGGTGACGCCCTGCATCACCGCGCCGACGCGCTCGAGCCCGGCGCCGGTGTCGATCGATGGCCTGGGGAGGTCGGTGCGCGAGCCGTCGGCGTGCTGCTCGAACTGCATGAACACCAGGTTCCAGATCTCGACCCAGCGGTCGCCGTCCTGCTCGGCCGAGCCCGGAGGGCCGCCCCAGATCTTGTCGCCATGGTCGAAGAAGATCTCGGTGCAGGGGCCGCAGGGACCGGTGTCGCCCATGGACCAGAAGTTGTCGGACCCGGCGATGCGGACGATCTTGCTCTCGGGCAGGCCGGCGATCTTCTTCCAGAGCTCGAAGGCCTCGTCGTCGTCGATGTAGACCGTGGCCATCAGGCGCTCGGCGGGCAGGCCGAACTCCCTGGTGACGAGGTTCCAGGCCAGCTCGATGGCGTGTTCCTTGAAGTAGTCGCCGAACGAGAAGTTGCCGAGCATCTCGAAGAAGGTGTGGTGGCGCGGCGACGGGCCGACGTTTTCCAGGTCGTTGTGCTTGCCGCTGACGCGCATGCACTTCTGCGACGTGGTCGCGCGCCGGTAGTCGCGCTTGTCCAGGCCCA
>DASPLM010000258.1:0-5418 GCA_035627575.1 Caulobacteraceae bacterium
ACCTCGACCCTCTCGGGCCTCGACATCGACGTCACCGGCGTCGAGCGCAAGAGCGGCGGCCTGTCGGCGGACCAGCGCATGCGCATCGCCGAGACGGCGGCCGAGGCCGACTTCGCCCGCGTCACCCTGGCGGGCGAGATGCTGTACGGCGCGCGCCAGCCGGTGGTGCGATTCGGCCGCGCCACGGTCGGCCTGCCGCCGGGGTCCTTCCTGCAGGCGGTCGAGGCGGCGGAGACCGAGATGGCGCGCCTGGCCGCGGAGGCCGTCAGCGGCGCTCATCGCGTCGCCGACCTGTTCTGCGGCGCGGGGGCTTTCACCTTCCGCCTGGCGGAGGTGGCGCCGGTGCTGGCGGCTGACTCCGCCGCGCCCGCGGTGCAGGCGCTGAAGGCGGCCATCGCCGGCGCGCCGGGGCTGAAGACCATCTCGGCCGAGGCGCGCGACCTGTTCCGTCGGCCCTACTCCGCGACGGAGCTCAAGGGGGTGGACGCGGTGGTGTTCGACCCGCCGCGCGCCGGAGCCGCCGACCAGACGCCGTCGATCGCGGCCTCGGGCGCGAGCGTGATCGTCGGCATCTCGTGCAACCCGGCGACCTTCGCCCGCGACGCCCGCACGCTGACAGACGCCGGCTTCCAGCTGGAGAAGGTCACGCCCATCGACCAGTTCCTGTGGTCGGCACACGTCGAACTGGTGGGCGTGTTCCGCCGCTGACGGTCAGGCGGCGGTCCGCACCGGCTCGGCGGAGCGATTCAACGAGCGGCGGAGCGCGTTCAGGAGCAGATCGGGTCGGATGGGCTTCTGCACCACCTCGCACATGCCTGCCGCCAGATAGCCCCGCGCGTCGTCCGGGTCGGCGTTGGCGGTCAGGGCGATGACCGGCACCTCGGCGACGGGCGAGGCCAGCGTACGGATCAGGCGGGTCGCCTCGACGCCTCCCAGCACCGGCATCTTGATGTCCATCAATACGAGATCGAACCGGCCGCGCCGGACCGCCTCGACCGCCTGTTCACCGTTCTCGGCCGTTTCGGCGGTGCAGCCGAAGGTCTCCAGCAGCTTGCATGCGACGAACCGGTTGGTGGGATTGTCGTCGACCACCAGCACGTGCAGCGTCTGGTGCGCCGTCCCCGGTTCGGCGGGCGCGAGTTGCACGAGGTCCTCCGCCTCGGCGGCCTCCAGGGTGACCTCGAAGGCGAATGCGGCCCCGATCGGCGCCTCCGCGTCCAGCCAGATGCGACCATCCATCAGCTCCACCAGCTGACGACAGATCGAGAGTCCCAGGCCTGCCCCGGTCGCGCCGGCCTCGCCGATAGCGAATGGCTCGAAAACGCGCGCCGCCTGGTCCCGCGGGACGCCGGGACCGGTATCGTTCACGCGGGCGCTGAAGCGCAGGCGTCCGCCCTGCGGCGCTACCGCGACCGAGACGCCGACGGCGCCGGCTTCGGTGAACTTGAGCGCATTCCCGATGAGGTTGTTGAACACCTGCTTCAGGCGAGTGGCGTCGCCACGAGCGAACACGTGCTCCTCCGCCGCGTCGCAGCACACTGCCAGGGTGAGGCCCTTCTGTTCCGCCACCGGACGCCACAAGGCGTCCAGATCGGTGCAGAGGTCGCGCACGTCGAAGGGACGAGCATCCAGATCGAGCGCGCCCGCTTCGGCTCGGGAGATTTCCAGCGCGTCCGTGAGCAGGCGCAGCAGCCCCTGGCCGGAATCGAGAATGGTGCGGACGTAGGGCCGGAGCACATGACTGTCGGCGTTCCCCTCCGCCAGCTTGAGGTCCATCAGTTCGGCCACCCCGAGCACGCCGTTGAGGGGCGTGCGAATCTCGTGGCTCATTACGGCGAGGAACCGGCTCTTCGCGCGAGAAGAGGCCATGGCTTCGGATTCCGCCCAGGCCAGGTCCTCCGCCAGACGCGTCATCTCGTCGGCGCGCTGGCGGTTGAGCGCGTAACCGGCGCGCAGGATGTGCGCGGCCGTGCCGACGCCGACATACTCGCCGTCGTGGACCACCAGAAAGCCGCGCAGCAGCGATCCGAACGTGCTCTCATCGACCTGCTGGAACAGGTCGGGCACACGGGTCTCACGGGTGAAGACCGGCGGGTTCCGATTCATCAGCCCGTCGATCGGCCGTCGGGCGTAGAGCGCCCGGCCGTAGTGGCTGGCCATGTGCAGGAAGAAGGTGTTGCGCTCGACGATCCCCACGGGCCGGCCCTGCGGATCAACCACCGCAATGACCAGGGTGCTGGGTTCTGCCTGGAAGCGTTCATAAACCGCGTCGCCCGTCGTGCCCTGCGCCATGGGCTCACTGCGGTCGACGAATTCGGCGATACTTGGCATGCGGCCCCACAAACTTGACGGGTCCGGCATAGAAGCTCGACCTTAATGTCGTGTTGGCCGAATATGTAGGTTTTGTGTCAGCCAGCCTCGAGTATTCGACCGACGCGGGACCGATCGGCCTCCGGTTCGGCGTCGGACGGGGCTGTCGACACAGTCCGTGCCGCCGCCGTGTCTTCCCACCAGTCGCCGAGGGCGTCGATCAACGGCACGAGCTTCAGCCCGACCGAGGTGAGGGCGTAGTCGACCCGCCGTGGATAGCCGGGGATGTCGGTGCGCGACACGATCCCCGCCTGCTCGAGCTTGCGCAGCTCCAGCGCCAGGATGCGGTGAGAGACCGTCGGATTGTCTCGCCGCAGGTCGCTGAACCGCTTCACTCCGTCCTTCAGGTAGTAGAGCAGCAGCGTCGGCCAGCGGCCGCTGAGGACCCGCATGACGTCCTCGATGGGGCAGGCCGAGACGACGTCTTTCATGGCGGGGCTCCGTCGCGGTTACAATTTTGTGCGTAATTTACAGTGGGGGCGCCGCTCCCCAGGTTCCAGCCCCGTCGCCTGGCGACACTCGCGAACTGGAGCCCCACCATGGACCCTATTCTCCTCTACGGTTTCCCGTCGGGAACTTCGATGGGCCTCGTCGCGGCCCTCGAATGGCTCGGCCAGCCTTACCGGCTCACCCGCGTCGACATGCTGGGCGAGATGCGCGAGCCCTCCTACGCCCGCCTCAATCCGCGCCACGAAACGCCCGTCCTGATCACCGACGAAGGCCGTCCGCTGACCGAGACCATGGCCATCGCCGCCTATCTGGAGGCGCGCGACGACGAGCGGAGGATCAGCTTCGAGCCGCGCTCGCCCGCGGCCGACCGCATGCACCAACTGATGGGCTTCCTGAACACCGGCTTCACCGGCGCCTTCACCCCGCTCTGGACCGCGCTGGAACTGCCGGACCCCGATCCAGCCTATCAGGCCGCCCTGCGCCGCTTCGGGCGGGAGATGGTGGTCGAACGGCACGACAAGTTGGAGGCCATGGTCGGCGGCGGGCCCTGGCTGGCGGGCGAGCACCCGACCCTGGCGGACGGGCTTCTGGCCGGCGTGGCGCGCTGGCTGGAGTATCACGAGGTCGCCGACATCGCGCGGTGGCCGAGGCTGCAGGCGATCCGGGCGCAGGTGGAGGCCGACCCGGCCGTGCGCTTCGCCACCGCCCTTGAGAATGGCGAGGCGGCCGAGGGATCCGGCGCCTTGCAGGGACACCTGCCCCTGGCCGAGGTGATCGCGCGGTTCGGAACGCCGACCGCCTAGCCCTGGCTCCAGCGCTGGCGGGGAGGGGGCTTGGCCGTCTTCACCCGCGGCGCCTCGGCCGGGCCGAACAGGCTGAGTTGGTCGCCGGCGCGGGCCGGCACGGCGAACTGGCTCACGTCCTCGCCCTTCCGCTCGCTGTTCAGGCCGAACTTGCGCACCGCCACCTGGAACCGGCTCCTGATCAGGTCGGTGACCGGGCCGGTCCCCTTCATGCGCGAGCCCCACTGGGTGTCGTAGTCCGCGCCGTTGCGCGTCTGGCGCACCAGCGACATCACCCGGGCGGCGCGGTCCGGGTGGTTCTCGGCCAGCCACTCGCGGAACAGGTCCTTGATCTCCAGCGGCAGCCGCAGGGTCACGTACATGGCCGAAGTGGCGCCGGCCTTTGCCGCCGCCTCCAGCACCGCCTCCAACTCGTGGTCGTTCAGCCCGGGGATCACCGGCGCGAAGCCGACGCCGACCGGCACGCCCGCGTCCACCAGCCGCGAGATCGCCTCCAGCCGCTTGGCCGGCGTCGAGGCGCGGGGCTCCATGCTGCGGGCCAGCTTTCGGTCGATCGAGGTGATGGAGACGTAGGCCCGCGCGAGGCCGCGCCTGCCCATGCGGCCCAGGATGTCGGCGTCGCGGGTGATCAGGTGGTTCTTGGTGATGATGCTGAACGGGTGCCCGAACCGCTCCATCACCTCCAGCACCTCCCGCGTGATCTTCAGGCGCTTCTCGATCGGCTGGTAGGGATCGGTGTTGCCGCCGATGTGGATCAGTTCGCAGACATAGCGGGGGTTCGAGAGCTCGGATTCCAGCAGCCGCGCGGCCTCGGGCTTGAAGAACAGCTTACTCTCGAAATCCAGCCCCGGCGACAGGCCCATCCAGGCGTGGGCCGGGCGGGCGTAGCAGTAGATGCAGCCGTGCTCGCAACCCCTGTAGGGGTTGATCGACTGGGAGAAGCCGATGTCGGGGCTGTCGTTGCGCGCGATGATCGTCCGCGCCTTCTCGGCGGTGAGCGTCGTGCGCAGCTGGGTCGGCGCGTCGTCGTCTTCCGACACCCAGCCGTCGTCGAAGCCCTCGCGGGTCTCGCTCTCGTAGCGGCCCGAGGCGTTGGAAACAGCGCCCCGGCCGCGGATGACGGTGTGGACGGCGGCCATGGATCGGACACTACTCGGGTGGAGTGAACAAAACAAGAACTCTTGACCCCGGCGACGGGCGCCGCTTCATCGTCCGGTGATCTCCGTCGTCATCCCCACCCTGAACCCCGGGCCGAGGCTGGGCGCCACACTGGCGGCGCTGGTGGAGGGGGCCGTCGAGGGGCTGGTGAAGGAGGTGGTGGTCGCCGACGGCGGCTCGACCGACCGGACCCTGGCGCTGGCGGAGGAGGCGGGGTGCGTCCTGCTCTCCACCGCAGCGGGGCGAGGCGGGCAGCTGCGGGCGGGATGCGCGGCGGCGCGGGCGGACTGGGTGCTGGCGCTGCACGCCGACACGGTGGTGGAGCCGGGCTGGATCGAGGCGGTGGCGCGCCACGTCGTGGGGCCGCAGGAGCGGGCCGGCTATTTCAGCCTGCGGTTCGACGATCCCTCGCTGACGGCGCGGATCTGGGAGCAGGGCGTGGCGCTGCGCTCGCGCCTGCTGCGGCTGCCCTACGGCGACCAGGGCCTACTGGTCCACCGCGGCCTGTACGACGCGGTCGGCGGCTATCCGGACTGGCCGCTGATGGAGGACGTGGCCCTGGTGCAGCGCATCGGCGCGGCGCGGCTGCAGCCGCTGGGGGCGACGGTGCGGACCAGCGCGGACCGCTATCGCCGCG
>DASPLM010000259.1:0-6385 GCA_035627575.1 Caulobacteraceae bacterium
GCCGCCTTCGGCAGCGCCGGCGAGCGCTGCATGGCCCTGCCGGTGGTGGTGCCGGTCGGGCAGAAGACCGCCGACGAGCTGCGCGAGCGGCTGGTGGCCGAGATGCCGAAGCTGAAGGTGGGCGTGTCCACCGACGCCGAGGCCCACTACGGGCCGGTGGTCAACGCCGCCCACAAGGCGCGCGTCGAGGGCTGGATCCAGAAGGGGGTCGACGAAGGCGCCGAGCTGGTCGTCGACGGCCGCGGCTTCAGCCTGCAGGGGCACGAGAAGGGCTTCTTCATCGGCCCGTCGCTGTTCGACCACGTGACGCCGCAGATGGAGTCCTACCGCGAGGAGATCTTCGGTCCGGTGCTGCAGATCGTCCGCGCCCAGTCCTTCGAGGAGGCGGTCTCGCTGCCGTCCAAGCACCAGTACGGCAACGGCGTAGCCAACTTCACCCGCGACGGCCGCGCCGCGCGGGACTTCGCCGCGCGCGTTCACGTGGGCATGGTCGGCATCAATGTGCCGATCCCCGTGCCGGTCGCCTACCACACCTTCGGCGGCTGGAAGCGCTCGGGCTTCGGCGACATCAACCAGCACGGCATGGAAGGCGTCCGCTTCTGGACCAAGACCAAGACCGTCACCGCCCGCTGGCCCGAAAGCGCGCTCGAAGGCGGCGCCCCGCAGGACTCGGCCTTCATTATCCCGACGATGGCCTGAGGCTGGTCTCTGACGGTGATACAGCTCCCTTCACCCTGAGGGTGAAGGGGGTCCCGCGCACCGGAGGCGCGGCAGCGCCGGAGGTTCTGGCGCGGGGGAAGCGGGGCTTTGGCGGCGCAGGTGTGCCGCGACCTCGTCCTTCGACAGGCTCAGGATGAGGCGAATTCAGCCGATCCATCGAAGTCCTCATCCTGAGCTTGTCGAAGGACGAGGACTTCGGGCGGCCCGGTCCGCCGCGGGTGCGCGGGGCCCTCTTCACCCCCCGGGTGAAGAATGGACCTCCCCCCGCGCCCCTCAAATTAACCTTGGCTGTGGCGCGGGAGACCCGTCTCGCGGGAATCCGCTTGCGCCCACTTCGGCTGTCGCGCGTTAAGCTGTAGGTAACCAAGCGTGGGCGTCCCAAATCGGGCCACGGTCGGGAGCGTATGCATGCGGCTTCGCCGGTTCTTGATGTTCAGCCTGCTGGCGGTGGTGCTCGGCGCCGTGCTCGCCGGCGTGGGCTACTGGGCCTACTGGAACTACTACGCCCGCTGGCGGCCGGTCACGATCGTGAAGAACCAGGCCGAGATCCAGAAGCTGCTCGATTCGGCCGGGTGGGTGTCCCCCGCCCGCACCGGCCCCTGGATCTACATGATCACCTACCGCGCCTGCCCCGAGTGCGCCCGCTACCAGCGCGAGGAGTTTCCCAAGCTGGCGGAGGTGAACGTGGACACCCGCGTCATCATCTTCGCCCGCGCCGACCTGCAGGGTCAGTCCCAGTCCACCGCGGCCGAGCGCGCCACGGTCTCCGAACTGTGGATCAACCGCAACTGGATGCTGTACCTGCAGTGGATGGCCACGCCGCGGCAGCAGTGGGCGGCGCCGGGCTTGCGCCCCGCCGACGGCGACATCGCGCGCACCGCCGTGGTCGACGCCAGCCGGCAGTTCGTCGGCAAGCTGGAGCCCATGCTCAAGGCCAACGGCCTGGGCACGGACTTCCCCATCCTGATCTGGCGCGACCGCGACGGCTACCTGAAGGCCTGCGCCTGTTCCGACCGACGCAGCTACAAGTTCATCCGCCACGACCTGGGCGTGGCCGACGAGACGCCGAGCCTGATCAACCTGCCCTCGCCGGAACCGACTCCGCAGCCTGAAGCCCTGCCGCCGCCGGCCGCCGCCCCGGTTCCGGCCCCCGCGCCGCGCCCGGCCGCGCCCGCTACCCCGGCCGCGCCGATCCCCTACCAGCCGGGCGACCAGCAACAGCAGCAGCCCCCCGCGAAGAAGGGTCCGCCCGCGCCGGGAACCCAGCCGACCAAGCCGGCGGATTCGTCTAACATCTTCTACTGAGCGGGCGGCGGCGCCTGGCGACTCCGAAGGAAGACCCGAGCGTCCGTCGTCGAGCTTGCCGCCCTCGTCCTTAGACAGGTTCAGGATGAGGGCTAGTGTGAGCTTCGTGGAAATCCTCATCCTGAGCTTGTCGAAGGACGAGGACTTCGGTCCAGAAGGAATGGCGGCCGAGCCATTTCTGCGGCGCGCCGCCCGCCCCCTCCACCACGGTTCGCGCGGTCTTCCTCCCCCGCCCGCTGACACGGGCGGGGGAGGAGAGCGTGTTACCTGGTGCGCGCGATATAGGCGTCCACCTGTTCCTCGAGCACGCCCAGGGGCACGGCGCCGTTGCCCAGCACGACCTCGTGGAAGGCCCTGATGTCGAACTTCGGACCGAGCGCCTTGCGCGCTTTCTCGCGCAGTTCGAGGATCTTCAGCTGGCCGATCTTGTAGCTGGTCGCCTGGCCCGGGTTGGAGATGTAGCGGTTGATCTCGCGCTCGATGTCCAGCTCGGACATGAGCGTGTTCTCACGGAAGTACTGGATGGCCTTGTCGCGGCTCCAACGCTTGGAGTGCAGCCCGGTGTCGACCACCAGGCGGCCGGCCCGCCACAGTTCGAGCGAGAGGCGGCCGAAGTCATTGTAGGGATCGGTGTAGAAGCCGGCTTCCTTGCCCAGCAGCTCGGCGTAGAGGCCCCAGCCCTCGATGTAGGCGCCCTGGTAGCTGAAGCGGCGGAACATCGGCAGGTCAGCCTGCTCGAGGCTGCGGGCGATCTGGAAGTGATGGCCGGGCGCGGCCTCGTGGAAGGTGATGGCTTCCAGCTGCACCTTGGCGACCTGGGTCATGTCCGACAGGTTCACGTAGTAGATGCCAGGCCTCGAGCCGTCGGGCGTGCCCGGATTGTAGAAGGCGACGGACGCCGTCTTCTCGCGCCAGGCCTCGACCGCGCGCACTTCGACCGGGCCCTTGGGCAGGGTCGAGAACTGCTTGTCGGCCACCGCCATGTACGCCTTCACCTGGGCGGTGGCGTCGGCCAGGTACTGCGCCTTGCCGGCCTCGGTGTTCGGGTACTTGAACTGCGGGTCGGTCTTGATGTGGGTCAGGAACTCCTGAAGCGTGCCCTTGAAGCCGACCTTGTTCTTGATGACCTCCATCTCGCGGTGGATGCGCGCCACCTCCGAGAGGCCGATGTCGTGGATCTGGGCCGGGGTCAGGTCGGTGGTGGTGAAGAACTGCACCGCCCCGGCGTAGAAGGCGTCGCCGTCGGGCAGTCGCCACACGCCGTCGCTGGACGTGGCCTTCCCGCGCATGGCCTCGACCGAGGCGATGACGCGGTTGAACCCGTTCCTGAACTGGCCCTTCAGGGCCGCCTCGCCCTCGCGCAGCAGTCGGTCCTTCGTGGCCTGGTCCGTCTGGAGCGCCGCGACCTTCTTCTTGAAGTCGGCCCAGACCGGATGGTCCGCGCCGTTGTCGAAGGGCGCGCCGGTCAGTTGCTGTCGGCTGTCGGCCAGCACCGGGGCGAACACGAAGTCGGGCGAGACCAGGCCCTTGGCCGTCCGCGCGTCCAGGTCGGCCGCGACCTCGCCGCCCACACGCTCGACGGCCCGCAGGCGCGAGACGTAGGCCTCGGCGTCGGCCACCGTGTCGACGCGGTGACTGTTGATCAGCATTACCGGGATGCCGCTCAGCCCCGTGCCGTTGTTGGTCACCGCGTACTGGTGGAAGCGCCAGGGCCACAGGCGCTTCTGGGTCTCGTAGGCCTCCTCGAACAGGCGCCAGGACATGCGCGAGGAGGGCGACAGCTTCGCCGGGTCGAACTCCCGCTTCATGCGCGCCACCTGGGCGCCGGCCATGTCGAGCTGCTTCTTCGCCGCCGCGTCGGTGTAGTCGCCCAACTCCCCGTAGCGCTCCTTCATGCCCAGCTGGGTCAGGCCCTCGGGGCTCTCCTTCAGCGCCTCCATGAAGGCTTCCTGGAAGAAGGCGGCGAGGCGCGCGTCCTCGCTCTGCGCCGGCGCGGCGGCCGGGGCGGAACCGGGCACGGTCTGGGCCGACGCCATGGGCGCGGCCAGGATCGCCAGCAGGGCGAGGGCGGAAACGGCGGTCGTCTTCGTCATGTGTGAGGCTCCCCAGGGGACGGACGCGCACGACCAGTCCCGATTGCGCGCGGGAGCTTACGGCGCGCCGGCCACGCCGCCAGTGAATCTTTGGACAGGGCCGGGAGCGTTCTCGTCCTTCGACAAGCTCAGGATGAGGACGAATGAGGGCGTGGTGTTCCGGTGAAGAGAGCCGCCACCGAGAAATCCTCATCCTGAGCTTGTCGAAGGACGAGGATTTCCGGCACGCGCCTGTCCCCAGCGGCGTCCACAGGAAGCTGCTCACGGTGCGTTGACTCCACACCGCTCCAAGAGAACAAATACGGAACAAGGAGGCGACCCGATGATGACGCGGCAGATCGACCAGGCGCTGTACGCCATGCACGTGTGCCAGCTGCGCACCCCCGACCTGAAGGCGCTGTACCGCCCCGGCAGTCCGCAGAGCGAAGCCCTGGCGGCCCTGATCGCGGCGCTGGAACGCGCCGACCGGGTTCTGAACGGGGTGGAGGTGGAGGCGGCGGCGGCCTGAGGGGGCTGCTCCCGAGAGTGGGCCCCGCCTCAGGGTTCCCCCTGCACCTCTTGATGGAATGGTTGCGCCCGGTCCCGACGAACTCAAGGACGAGGCCTTCGGCCTCGCCAGCGGAGCTGGTGGCCTTCGGCCATCCTTGACTTCGTCGGGGCCGGAGGGCGCGAGAGTTCCACCATGAGGTTCAGGGAATGGTGGGTTCAGGCATCCTCTCCTCGCCTGCCTGCGGCAGCAGGCGGGGGAGGTGGCCGCGAAGCGGACGGAGGGGGCAGGCCGAAAGCGCCGCGCGCTGCAACTTCCCCCCTCCACCACCTCGTGGTCCCCCTCCCCCGTTCACCCCGCGAACAGGGGAGGAGATCACAGCCAAAGAAAAGCGGCCCCGGACGGATCCGGGGCCGCAGTCGGGCCGAGGAGCTCGGTGGTCACTCGCCGGCGGTCGGGCTGTAGGAGGCCAGGGTGGTCATCGCCTCCCGCGGCGCGATCGAGCGGGGCGGGCCGTCCATGGCCGCGCTCCGCGACGACGTCCCGGCGGCGGCGTCGGACACGCACTTGCCGGTGTCCATCAGCGCGTGCTGGCCGACGCAGAACATGTCCTCGTAGTGCGGTCCCGACACCGCCAGGCACTGGAACAGGTTCAGCTTGGCCATGCGCAGGCAGGTGCGCGCCGAGGCGTCCTGCAGCAGAGGCGCGAACCGGTCCTTCGGGCCGTCGGCCTCGCCGGTCACGGCCAGGGCGGCCAGCGCCAGCGACTTGGCGACGGTGCGGCTGGGCGAATAGTTGCGGGCCGCCACCGTGCCGCGCATGTCCGAGGCCTTGGTGAACAGGCGCGCCGTCTCGTCCGGGCCGGGCGTGTAGGCCCTGGCCGACAGGGCCTTGGCCCTGGCCAGGCGGGCGGCGGCGTTGGGCACGGTCTGCTTCGACCAGGGCTGGCGCTGCAGGTCGTAGGCCGACTGCTTCACCCCCTTGCCGGCCCGGTGCACGCTCTCGCCGTCCGAGCGCAGGGCGGCGGCCACCAGCGAGCCTGCCCCGGCGGCTCCGTCCAGCTGGAGGACCACGTGCGGATTGTACAGCAGGTCGGCCGCCAGCCGGCGGCGCGATTCGCCGTCGGCTGCCGCGCGACGCACGCCGCGGACGAAGTCCCGGTCCTGCAGGGCCACCAGCGCCCCGTAGGCGATCTGGCCCTCCTCCATCTGGCCGACCTCGTAGCTGGCGCCCTCGGTCAGGGCGTCGGAGACGGCCTTGCCGTCGGCGAAGTCGGCGCGGATGGCCGAGGCGCGCTGCATGTAGGCCTGGTAGGCGCCGGCGGCCTGCACCAGGTCGGCGGGCAGGGCGGTCCGGTTGTCCTCGTCGGCGGTCCCCACGGCGGGGACGAAGCCGGCGATGAGCGCCGCGGCGAAGGCGGCGGCGAGCGGTTTGGCGAGCTTGGTACGCATGACTGAATTCCCCCTTCAGGAGAATCCAGAATTCGGCCATGCCTCTTAACGCCTCGGCAAGAAATGCGGTTAGCCGGACTTAATGGTATGTAACTATTAGGGTTTTCTCGCCGGTAAGCATGGACGTAAAAGCGCTTTCCGATCAATGACGCCCGGGCATGACCGGCGGCCTGCACGACAGAAGCGGTCGCCGCCGGCGTCCATGGCGGCGGTGCGACACTTCGTACGCGGATGGAAATAGTTGGGCGCCTCGTCGCCACGGGACGTGCATTGGAGGTCCCTCCAAGGGGGAGGCGAAGGCCTCCGTTGCACTCCGCGACTGGTCCGCC
>DASPLM010000260.1:0-5173 GCA_035627575.1 Caulobacteraceae bacterium
GGAGGTGGAACTCCACCCCCTGGGCGGCCGACAGCAGTTCGATCCCCACTACCGTGGCGGCGTTGCGCGCCATCAGCTCCAGGCGGCGCGCGCCGTGGGCGGCCATGGAGACGTGGTCTTCCTGATTGGCGCTGGTGGGCACCGTGTCGACCACCGCCGGGTGGGCCAGCATGCGGTTCTCGGCCACCAGGGCCGCGGCCGTGACCTGGGCGATCATGAAGCCGGAGTTCAGCCCGCTCTCCTTCACCAGGAAGGCCGGCAGGCCGCTCATCTTCGGGTCCACCAGGATGGCGGTGCGGCGCTCGGAGATGTTGCCGATCTCGCAGAGCGCCATGGCGATCATGTCGGCGGCGTAGGCCACGGGCTCGGCGTGGAAGTTGCCGCCCGAGAGCACCTCGCCCGTGTCGGCGAAGACCAGCGGGTTGTCGGTGACGCCCGAGGCCTCGATCTGCAGGGTGCGGGCGGCGTTGCGCAGCACGTCGAGCGTCGCGCCCATCACCTGCGGCTGGCAGCGGAAGGAGTAGGGGTCCTGCACCTTGCCGCACTCGCCGCGGTGGGACTCGCGGATCTCCGAGCCGGCGATCAGGCCGCGCAGGGCGGCGGCCACGTCGATCTGGCCCGGCTGGCCGCGCAGCTCGTGGATGCGCGGATCGAAGGGCACGTCCGAACCCTTCACCGCGTCGGTTGACAGGGCGCCGGCGGCGATGGCGGCGGCGAAGACGGCCTCGGCCGCGAACAGGCCGGCCAGCGCCATGGCGGTCGAGGCCTGGGTGCCGTTCAGCAGGGCCAGGCCTTCCTTGGGACCGAGCACCAGCGGTTTCAGCCCCGCCTTGGCCAGCCCCTTCTCCGCGCTGACGATCTCGCCCCCGACCCGGCATTCGCCCACCCCGATCAGGGCGGCCGCGAGGTGGGCGAGGGGGGCCAGGTCGCCCGAGGCGCCCACCGAACCCTGCGCCGGCACGCAAGGATAGACCTCGGCCTCCAGCAGCCGGCACAGCGCCTCGACGGTGGCGCGCCGCACGCCCGAGGCGCCGCGGGACAGGCTGGCGGTCTTCAGCACCATCATCAGGCGCACGACCGGATCGGGCATCAGTTCTCCGACGCCACAGCTGTGGCTGAGCACCAGGTTGCGCTGCAGGGTCTCGAGGTCCTCGCGGGCGATCGAGGTGTTGGCCAGCAGGCCGAACCCGGTGTTGATGCCATAGACCGTGGCGCCCCGGTCGATGATGTCGGCCACCGCCTTCTCGCCGGCGTCGATGGCCGCCAGCGCCGAGGGCGCGATGTCCAGCTTCGTCGGCGCCTCGTAGACGGCGCGCAGCTGGTCCAGCGGCAGGGCGCGGTCGCCGACCTGCAGGCGGGTCACGGGATGCTTCACGGACGGCCCTCCAGCGACGGCAGGTTCAGGCCCTGCTCGCGGGCCCAGTCCCTGGCGATGTCGTAACCCGCGTCGGCGTGGCGCATGACGCCGGTGCCGGGGTCGTTCCACAGCACCCGCTCCAGCCGCTTCGCCGCCTCGGGCGTGCCGTCGGCCATGATCACCATGCCCGAGTGCTGGGAGTAGCCCATGCCGACCCCGCCGCCGTGGTGCAGCGACACCCAGGTGGCGCCGGACGCGGTGTTCAGCAGGGCGTTCAGCAGCGGCCAGTCGCTGACCGCGTCCGAGCCGTCCATCATGGCCTCCGTCTCCCGGTTGGGACTGGCGACCGAGCCGGAGTCGAGGTGGTCGCGGCCGATGACGACCGGGCCCTTCAACTCGCCCGAGGCGACCATCTCGTTGAACTTCAGCCCCGCCCGGTGGCGGTCGCCCAGGCCGATCCAGCAGATGCGGGCGGGGAGGCCCTGGAACGCGATCCGTTCCTTCGCCATATCAAGCCACTGGTGCAGGTGCTTGTTCTCGGGGAACAATTCCTTCATCGCCTGGTCAGTCTTGAAGATGTCCTCCGGATCGCCCGACAGGGCCGCCCAGCGGAACGGGCCGACGCCGCGGCAGAACAGCGGGCGGATGTAGGCGGGCACGAAGCCGGGGAAGGCGAAGGCGTTCTCCACGCCCTCGTCGAAGGCCACCTGGCGGATGTTGTTGCCGTAGTCGAGAGTGGGGACGCCCTGCTCCTGGAAGGCCAGCATGGCCTTCACGTGCTGGACGATGGAGGCGCGCGCAGCCTTTTCGACGGCGGCCGGGTCGCTGACCCGCTGCTCCTCCCACTGGGCGACCGTCCAGCCCCGCGGCAGGTAGCCGTTCACCAGGTCGTGGGCGCTGGTCTGGTCGGTCACCGCGTCGGGCCGCACGCCGCGGCGCAGCAGCTCGGGCAGGATGTCGGCGGCGTTGCCGAGCAGGCCGACGGACAGCGGCTTCTTCTCGGCCACGGACTGTTCGATCAGGCGCAGGGCCTCGTCCAGGTCCTCGACGGCCACGTCGAGGTAGCGGGTCTCCAGCCGCTTCTCCAGGCGCGAGCGCTGGCACTCGATGGCCAGGCACGAGGCGCCGGCCATGGTGGCGGCCAGGGTCTGCGCCCCGCCCATGCCGCCGAGGCCCGCGGTCAGGAACCAGCGGCCGGTCAGGTCGCCGCCGTAGTGCTGGCGGCCCACCTCGACGAAGGTCTCGTAGGTGCCCTGAACGATGCCTTGGGTGCCGATGTAGATCCACGATCCGGCCGTCATCTGGCCGTACATCATGAGCCCCTTGCGATCGAGCTCGTTGAACACGTCCCAGGTGGCCCACTTGGGCACCAGGTTGGAGTTGGCGATCAGGACCCGCGGGCTGTCGGTGGTGGTGCGGAAGATGCCGACCGGCTTGCCGGACTGGACCAGCAGGGTCTCGTCGGCCTCCAGGCTGCGCAGCGACGCCACGATGCGGTCGAACGCCTCCCAGTTGCGCGCCGCCTTGCCGATGCCGCCGTACACGACCAGGTCCTCGGGGCGCTCGGCCACCTCGGGATCCAGGTTGTTCATCAGCATGCGGAGCGCGGCTTCCGCCCCCCACGTCTTGCACGTCATCTCGGGACCGCGCGGCGCGCGGACCACGCGCGTGTTCGCCAGGGCGTTGGTCATCGGCTTCCTCAGGCTATCGGCATTTCGCGGCCGGCGACGTAGCGCCCGGCCAGCGGATTCGCGCCCATCCAATAGGCGAGCTCGGCGGGATCGTCGATGCGCCAGACGGCGAGATCGGCGGCCTTTCCGGCCTCGAGGGTCCCGGTGTCGTCCTGCAGCCCCAGCGCGCGCGCGCCGTTGCGGGTGAAGCCGGCCAGGGCCTCCTCCGGCGTCAGCCGGAACAGGGTGCAGGCCATGTTCATGGCCAGCAGGGGCGAGGTGAGGGGGGAGGTGCCCGGGTTGCAGTCGGTCGCCACCGCCATGGCCACGCCCGCCTCCCGTAGCGACGCCACCGGCGGGACCCGCTCGTCGCGCAGGAAGTAGAAGGCGCCCGGCAGCAGCACGGCGACGACGCCGGCCTCGGCCATGGCCGCGATCCCCGCCTCCGACAGGTGCTCCAGGTGGTCGGCGGACAGGGCCCTGTGGCGCGCCGCCAGGGCTGCCCCGCCCTGGTCGCTCAGCTGCTCGGCGTGCAGCTTGACCCGCAGGCCGTGCGCCCGGGCGGCCTCGAACACGCGCTCGGTCTCACCCGGCGTGAAGCCGATGGTCTCGCAGAAGGCGTCCACCGTGTCGGCCAGGCCCTCGCGCGCGGCGGCGGGGATGATGTCGTTGCAGATGAGATCGACGTAGGCTGTTCTGTTCTCTCTGAATTCCGGCGGCACCGCATGCGCCGACAGCAGGGTCCGCACGACCCGAACGCCCCCGTCCGCGCCCAGCCGCGTGGCGGCGCGCAGGCTCTTCAGTTCGTGCTCCAGGTCCAGCCCGTAGCCCGACTTGATCTCGACGGTGGTGACGCCGCCGGCCTTCAGAGCCTCAAGCCGGCGGGACGCGCCGGCCACCAGTTCGTCTTCGCTGGCGGCGCGGGTCGCGCGCACGCTGGACAGGATGCCGCCGCCGGCGCGGGCGATCTCTTCGTAGGTCGCGCCGTTCAGGCGGCGCTCCCACTCGGTCGCCCGAGTTCCACCGAACACCAGGTGCGTGTGGCAGTCCACCAGCCCCGGCGTCACCCAGGCGCCGGACAGCCGCCGCACCTCGCGGGCCAGGGTGTCGGGCGGGCCGGACAGCTCCCTCCGCTCGCCGATGAAGGCGATCCGGCCGCTGGCGACGCCGATCGCGGCGTCGCGGACGGCCCCATACGGCGCGCCGGCGCCCTCGGCCATGGTCGCGGCGTGGCAGTCGATCAGCAGCAGGTCGAACATGAGCGCGTCATAGACCGGACTGCGCCCGGCCGCACCTCCCTGAACGCGGCTCTGCGGCGTCCCCACTCTTCCTCCCACGCGAAGGACCTCCGGCGCTGCGCGCCTCCGGTGCGTGGGGCCCTCCTTCCCTGCACCTGCGGGGAGGGAAGGATGAGGATGCCGCCACCTTCTCCTTCTCCCCGAAGGCGGAGAAGGAGGGCCCCGCGCACCGGAGCGAGCCTGCTCGCGCAGGTCCGCGCGGGAGGAAGAGGGGCGACGGGCGTCAACCCGCCTTCACGAACCAGTGCATGATCAGTCTGGCCGACGATTCCATGGCGGGTGTCGACCCTTACGAAACCCCGGCAAATTCCCTGTTCCGCGCATGAAATTCCCTGTTCCGAATTCCCTGTTGTCGCGAGATCGCCCTTGATCTTCCTCGCCTTTTCCCCTGCGCCCTGTTTCCGCGCGGCGGAACAGGGAAGGCCCCTCCGTGGACAGCCCCCCGTCCGCCTGTGTAGCCATCGTCCATGACCCACGATCTCTCCGTTTCCGAGTGCAAGGGCTGGCTCAGCGCCGCCGATCTGGTGGGGCGCCATCCCGATGCGCGGGTGGCGCTGCTGGGGGCGCCGCTGGGGGAGCGGTCGCTGACGCCGGGGCGCTGCGACCTGGCGCCGACGGCCCTGCGCCGCGCCCTGCCGCGCATGAGCACCTACGACGTCGAGACCGGCGCCGACCTGTCCGACCTGAAGGTGCACGACGCCGGCGACGTGCCGCTGAAGATCGTGCCGCCGTCCGCCGCCTTCGAGCCGATCCGCGACGCGGTGGCCGCTCAGGTCGCCCTTCGCAAGCTGACCATCATCGCCGGGGGCAACAACGCGGTGACGCGACCCGGGGTGCACGCGCTCGGC